>JBBRBM010000005.1:0-68209 GCA_038205745.1 Verrucomicrobiota bacterium
CGTCCCAGCGACCTGAATCGTCAGGTGTTGATGCGGCACGATGCGTTAGGAACCTCGCGTGTCGAGTGCGCGGCGCAGCGGTTGCGTGAGTTCAGGCCCGATGTGGAGATCGTTCCTGTTGCGGAGAATATTTCCGAAGCCAACGTCGCCAGGCTTGTCGCGCAAGCCGACATCATCGCCGACTGCGCGCCGCTCTTCGCTGAACGCTTCCTGATGAATTGCGAGGCGGTGCGTCAGCGCAAGCCGATGATCGAGTGCGCGATGTATGAACTCGAATTGCACGTGACCACGATCGTGCCTGGAGTCACGCCGTGCCTCGCGTGTTTGTATCCCGAGCCGCCGCCGCACTGGAGGCGCGAGTTTCCTGTGTTCGGCGCAGTGGCCGCAACTGCCGGAAGCCTTGGCGCGATGGAGGTCATCAAGGTGCTTTCTGGTCTGGGTGAAACACTCGCGGGAAAACTTCTCACCGGCGACTTGCGCGACATGAGCTTCCGCCACGTGAAGATTCAGCGTTGCGCCGACTGCGCCGTGTGCGGTCACGTGCAGACGTGAGCAATTCTGGTTTTGCTTCCGCGGCGCCGCTCTCGCAATCTCCGGCGCACATGAGTCCGAGCGAGGAGTATCTGCAAAAATGTCGTGAACTGGTCACCGCGGTCGAAGCGCAACGCGCTGAGATCGAACGTAGCGCGGACTTGTTCGCCGCCACGATTCTCGCGGGGCGCATGGTTCACGTGTTCGGCTCCGGCCACAGCCGCATCCTCGTCGAGGAGATGTGGCCGCGTTACGGGTCGTTCCCCGGCTTCAATCCCATCGTGGAACTGTCACTCACGTTTCACAATCTGGTCGTCGGCGCGAATGGCCAGCGGCAGGCCATGTTTCTCGAAAACGTGTCCGGCCTCGCCGCGCGCATCCTGCGCAACTTCGACTTGTCGCCGAGAGATTCCGCGCTCGTGTGCTCGTCGAGCGGTTGCAATCTCGTGCCGATCGAGATCGCTGAAGGTTTTCAACAGCGCGGGGTAAAAGTCGTCGCCATCATTTCGCGGAAACATTCTGACGCCAGCACCAGTCAGCACGCGGGCGGCAAAAAACTTCAGGACTTCGCCGATGTCGTTCTCGACACCGGCGCGCCCGTCGGCGACGCGATGGTGCGCGTGGACGGACTCGACACTCCCGTGGCGCCCGGCTCCACGGTCGGCGGATGCATGTTGATCAACTCCATCAAAGCGGAAGTCGCTGCGCGTCTCACCCGCGCGGGCCAGCCGCCGAAAGTGCTCACCGCGGGAGCGGTTGTTGGAAAGCAACGCGCGACCGAACTGTTCGAGTCGGCATACGACGAACATGCGCATCGGCTCGCGAAACTTTTCGAGAAAGTGGGTGCGTTAAAATGAACGGCAACGAATCGCAACGGCACGTTCTGCTCGTCGAATGCCCGGATCGTCGGGGTCTTGTTCACGGCATCACGGGTGTCTTGCTGCGACACGACTGCAACGTCACCGGCAACCAGGAATTTGTGGATGGCGACGCGAACCGCTTCTTCATGCGCACGGAGTTCACTGGTGAGGTGGATCGTGATCGCATCCTCAGCGAGACACAGGCGGTTCTTCCCGCTGACGGCGTTGCCTTGCTCGCGTCACCGGGCAAGCGCCGCGTGATCGTGCTCGTGTCGCGGGAGCACCATTGTCTCGCGAGCCTGTTGATTCGAAATGCTTTTGGTGAACTCAACAGCAACATTGTCGCGGTCATCGGAAACCACGAGACGCTGCGTCCGCTCGTCGAGAAGTTTGAACTGCCATTTCATTTCGTGCCTGCGGAAGGAAAGTCGCGCGAGGAACACGAGGCTGAGGTCGTGCGCGTCATTGAGCAGTATCAGCCCGAGTGGCTCGTGCTCGCCAAATACATGCGCGTGCTGACGCCGGAGTTCGTGAAGAGTTTTCCGCGTCGCATTGTGAATATTCACCACTCGTTTCTGCCCGCGTTCGTGGGCGCGAAGCCTTACCAGCAGGCGTTTCAACGCGGCGTGAAGGTCATTGGTGCCACGGCACATTTCGTGACGGACGCATTGGATCAAGGGCCGATCATCGTCCAGCGGGTCATCCCCGTGGATCACACGCACAGCGCCACGGACATGGCGCAGGCTGGCCGCGACGTGGAGCAGATTGTCCTCGCGCGCGCTTTGGAGCTGGTGTTCGAAGACCGCGTGTTCCTGAGCGGGAATCGAACGATCATCTTCGACTGAGTCATCGCCGTCGCGAGGCAGGTTTCATCGAAGCTTGCCACTGCGGATGAAAACTCCTACTCGTTCCGCCGAACAGCGGTTCATTTCTATGCTTCAAGGAAAATTCGGAATTGTCTTCGGTGTCGCCAATAAACGCTCCATCGCCTGGGCCATCGCGCAGGCGTGGTCCAAAGCCGGAGCGAAGCTCGCCTTCACGTTTCAAGGCGACCGGCTGAAGGATAACGTCGAGGAACTCGCCAGCACGTTCGGCACTGACACGCTGATCATGCCATGCGACGTGACGAAGGACGAAGACATCGCGCGCGTATTCGCCGAAGCCGGCGCGAAGTTTGGAAAGCTGCACCTGATGTTGCACTCCGTGGCCTTCGCGCCGAGAGACGCTTTGGAAGGCAAGTTCGTGAACACGAGCCGCGAAGCATTCCGGATCGCCCATGATGTCAGCGCGTATTCGCTCGTGGCACTGTCGCGCGCCGCGGCGCCGTTGATGACCGAAGGCGGCAGCATCGTGGCGATGAGTTACTACGGCGCGGAGAAAGTCGTGCCGCATTACAACGTCATGGGTGTTGCCAAGGCGTCGCTTGAAGCCAGCACCCGTTATCTCGCGTATGATCTTGGTCCCCAAAAAATCCGTGTGAACTGCATCAGTGCCGGCCCGGTGAACACGCTGGCCGCCCGTGGTATCAGCGGTTTCGGGGAAATGCTGAAGCACTACGAAGAGCACTCGCCGCTCAAGCGCAACGTGTTGCCCGAGGAACTCGGTGCGACCGGAACGTTTCTCGCCAGCGACGGCGCCGCGGCGATCACGGGGCAGGTGATTTACGTCGATGCGGGTTACCAGATCATGGGGATGTGATTGGGGAGTGGACCACGGAAGACACGGAAAACACGGAAACGAAATGCGAGGCGCGGACCAGGACAGTTTTTGGTTTCAGTGTTTTCCGTGTGCTCCGTGGTCCACTCTTTCGTCCTTCGTGACTAGAAACAGAAAGGCACGGACGCCCGTTTCCGGACTCCGTGCCTTTGGTGTCTCTATGGAGAGAAACTACTTGTTGATCAACTCCGCGACCAGCGCGCGCTCTTCCTTGAGCTCGTTCACCGTGGCGTCGATCTTCGCTTTCGCAAACTCGCCGATCGGCAAGTCCTGCACGATCTCCCACTTCTTGCCGTCGGTGCGGATCGGGTAGGAAGTGATGATGCCCTTCTCGAGCCCGTAGCTCCCGTCGCCATTCACGGCCACGCTGAACCAGTCGCCCGCCGGCGTGGGCGTGGTGAGTTTACGCACGGTATCGACGACGGCATTCGCCGCGCTCGCCGCGCTGCTGAGCCCGCGCGCTTCGATGATCGCCGCGCCGCGTTTCTGGACGGTGGCGATGAAATCCTTTTCCAACCATTCGCGATGACCGATCACATCGACGACGGGACGGTTGTTGATTTTCGCATTGAGGAAGTCCGGGAACATCGTGGAGCTGTGATTACCCCAGATGGCGAGGTTGCTCACGGCGGTGACATCGACGGATGCTTTCTTGGCGAGCTGCGTCTTGGCGCGATTCTCGTCGAGCATGGTCATGGCGAAAAACTGTTCCTTCGGCACTCCCGCGGCATTGCTCATGGCGATGAGGCAGTTGGTGTTGCACGGATTGCCGACGACCAACGTGCGCACGTCCTTCGCCGCGTTGCGCGCGATGGCCTGGCCCTGGCCGGTGAAGATCTTGCCGTTGATGCCGAGGAGATCCTTGCGCTCCATGCCTTGCTTGCGCGGCACTGCGCCGACGAGCAACGCCCAGTTCACGCCGCTAAAACCTTCGTTGAGATCGCTCGTGGGCACGCAGCCCTTGAGCAGGGGGAACGCGCAATCCTCCAGTTCCATGATGACGCCGCCGAGGGCCTTGAGAGCCTTCTCGTCGGGGATTTCGATGAGGTGAAGAATCACGGGCTGGCTCGGACCGAACATCGCGCCTGAGGCGATGCGGAAGAGAAGTGAGTAACCGATCTGACCGGCGGCACCTGTGACCGCCACACGAATAGGTGAATTGCTCATATTTTGGTCGCGCGAATATGGGAGCGGCGAATTTTTCTGCAACGCTGAATTTGTTTTCGGCTCACCACCGGCTGAACCCCCCAAAGGAAAGCCGGAAAGATTTTTCAACTTTTTTGGAAAGAGTCGCGTTTTTGAAACGTATTTATCTACGTGAGAACGATCATGCCGATGATGGCCGCGACGGACTGCGATGTCCTGGTTCAGGGCGACGAATTTGCGCCGGATGCCTATCCGCTCGATTTGGCCGATTGGATATCGCCGTCGAAACTTCAATCGCTCGCGCTTCGTCTCGCCCAGCGCGAGTCCAACCGCGTGGAGCCGGTGTTCTCATTCGGTGACCGGCGCATGTCCAATCCGTGGCGTGTGCTCGCGTTGTGGCTTTATTGCGCGGGGCGCGGTGTTTGCAGCCCGGCGGCGCTTCGCGATTTCGCAGTGCGCGACAGCCACGCGCGGCAGTTGTGCAACGCCAACCCGCCCTCGATCGAAGTCATTGGCCGTTTCCGCGAGCAGAACCTGCGCATCCTGTTGTTCCGCCTCGAAGAACTGCTGGCGACATCGTGCCTGCACACGGAACACGGGACGCCGTTTGCCCGCTGCTTTGAACTTTACGTCACTGGCAAGGCCCGTGCCGAAGCTGAACGCCGCCTCCGGGCGGGTTATGGCTGAGCGTTACGCCAACTTTTCAAGGGAGGTTGCTTGCACGCATAAAAACAAGCACACATCGCCGGGGACCGTCCCCGGCGATGCTTCTTGTAAAAGCGTTGCCGCATAAGCCTGCGCTGTCTAAGACTCTGCGGCGCTGAAGCAGACTCAGTTGTGGCGGACGTTGCATGAACCTCGATGAACCCATTGGCCCGGTGGCGCCATCCGGGGCTCCTGTCATTCCCGATCACGAAATGCTCCGTCGCATTGGCGGCGGCAGCTACGGTGAAGTCTGGCTGGCTCGCAACGTGATCGGCGCGTATCGAGCGGTGAAGATCGTTCACCGCAGCACGTTCTCCGATGCGCGCCCCTTCGATCGTGAGTTCAATGGCATCCAGAAGTTCGAGCCCATTTCGCGGTCGCATCCGGGATTGATCCAGGTATTGCAGGTGGGCCGCAACGTGGACGCCGGATATTTCTATTACGTGATGGAACTGGCTGACGACCAGATCGGCGGCCAGCAATTTCATCCCGAAACGTATTCCGCCCATACGCTCAGCCGCGAAATCATGACGCGCGGCCGAATCAAATTTGAGGAGTGCATCGACCTCGGCATCGCGCTCGCTGATGCGCTTGGGCACTTGCATGAGCAGGGTCTCATTCACCGCGACCTGAAGCCCTCGAACATCATCTTCCTCAACGGACGGCCCAAGCTCGCGGACATCGGACTGGTGATCAGTGTGGGCGAAAGCGGCACGATGGTGGGCACCGAGGGATTCATTCCGCCGGAAGGCCCGACCTCGCCACAGGCGGACATCTACAGTTTCGGCAAAATTCTTTACGAGCTCAGCACCGGGAACGACCGCAACCTCTTTCCATCAGTGCCGGAGATCGTCAGCGATCCCGCCGATGCAGTGCAATTCTCGGAGCTGAACGAGATCGTCACCAAGGCGTGCGCTCCCGTGCCGGCGAACCGTTACCAGACTGCCACCGCGATGCGCAGCGACCTGGAAATGCTGCGCGCCGGAAAGTCCGTGCGGCGGCTGCGTATTCTCGAGAAGCGGCTCTCGCTGCTCACGCGGTTGAGCATCGGCGCCGCCGCGCTGATCCTCATGGCGCTGGCGATCCTCTACGGCGTCAACGCCGCGCGCCAACGGCAGAAGGAATTGCGCGCGGTCGCTTACATCGAAGGCGGGGCACGTCTGATCGAGGAAGGCAATTACCACGCCGCCCTTCCGTACTTCGCGCAGGCGCTTGATCTTCAGCGCGGTGATCCAGCGGCTGCGGAACTTCAACGCATCCGCATCGGCATGTTGCTCCGGCAAGGCGTGCAGTTGCTTCAGGTGTGGACCAACGCGCATCCCGTCACGAGCGTCTCCTTCACAGCCGACGGCAAGCGCCTGTTTCTCTCGCAGGGGAAGTCCGCCAGAATCTGGGACATCGCCTCACACCAGCCAGTCTCTCCACCGTTTGAAACTTCTGCCGACATTCAATCGGCAGCATTCAATCCCGATGAATCGCAGGTGCTGATTGCCGCGCGCAGCAGCGCGTATCTTTTCAATGCTGTCTCGGGAACGAGGACGAAAGTCTGGCGCCTGGGGGCGAAAACAAAATTTGTCACCGCCGCCGCGTTCAGTCCGGATGGAAAATTCGTCGCCCTCGCCTGCGGTGGCGGTCAGGCGTACGTCCATCGCACCGACGATCCACCGGAGGAACCGTTCCTCAGCCTGATTGGTCACACGGACGATGTGGACGACATCTGCTTTTCCCCCACAGGTGAGATGTTGGTCACGGCGAGCCGCGACAACAGCGCACGCCTCTGGGACGCTCGTACCGGCCGGCAGATTGGCGAACCGATGATGCACAGCTCGTGGGTTTACCACGCTGGTTTTTCGCCGAATGGAACTCGCGTCATCACCACGTCACTCGACCGTTCAGTGCGAGTGTGGGACGCGAAATCGCAACAGCTCGCGTTACGTCCCATGGATCATCGCGATGGCGTACGTCGGGCTTCCTTCAGTCCCGACAGCACCAAAATTGTTTCCGGCGGGAACGACGAAACGGTTGTCCTCTGGGACGCGGCCACGGGCTTTTCCATCGGCGCCAGGATGAATCATGACAAGCCTGTGATGGACGTTGCCTTCGATCAGAGCGGTCGCCGCCTGGCCACCGCAGATCACGGCGGCACGATCAAGATCTGGGACATCGAGGCCGTTCCTGCGACCGACATCGGAGACGTTCATTTCAGCGAAGACGCGGCTCGTTACGTGGCCATCAGCAACAACAGCACGTTCTCGATCTACGCGACGCGATCGAATGCGGTGGTGGCCAAAGACATCCCTCTCGACCATCCAGTGGCGCAAACATTCGTTGCCCATGCAGGCGAGCGCTTGTTGTTCGTCGCGAACAATGGTGCCGTCGGGAAATCCATCGCCATGGCCGATGCCCGAAGTGGATTCCGGCCGGGAGACTGGTTGCCGCTTGGCAACACCTCGGTCATTGAGCCATCGCCGGATGGAAGATTCCTGTTTGTCGTCGATACCGGGAAGAAACTTTCCTATTCGCTTTGGGACATGGAAGCGGGTCGACGCATCGTCGGGCCGTCGAGCGCGCCTCTGGAGGCTGGAGTTGTATTCACCACCGTTCCAACGAACTTCGCCGTGCTGGGAAATAAGGATTTGCAGTTTTTGCAAACGGCGACAGGAACGAAAATCGGCAAGCCCCTCCCACACGAAAGAAGACTGATGCAGGCGCACTTCGGCCGTGACGGCACGCGTCTGTTGGTGGGTTCGCAGGACGAAACCTTCTCGGCCTGCAATGCGCTGGTCTGGGATTTCCGCTCCGGTAAGAGGTTCGCCGGGCCGTTCGAACACGATGACGGTGTGCTCGATGCGCGCTTCAACACCGACGAAACCCTCGTTGTCACCGCGAGTGAAGATCAATACGCGCGCGTCTGGAGCGTCGCTACAGGCCAATTGCTCATGAGATCGGAGCGGCACGGCGAACAGGTGCGTGCGGCGCAATTCAGCCCGGATGGCCGGGCGGTCATGACGCTGGCGGGTAGCAATACGGTGCGAATCATCGAAACGGCAACGGGCTATCCGCTGGCGGCGCCGATGGCGTTCGATGAAATGGTCATGGCCGTTGGTTTTTTTCCGGATGGACGCAGCGTGTGGATTCGCCTGCGCGCGCGGACGCTGGTGGTGGAATTGGTCCGCGTCAGCGAAACGTTTGCCCAGTTGAAAGAAATCATCGGCGCGCTCGGCACCAGTCAAATCATGCACGGGCGCGGCGCGTGGAGTGCGGCGGACGCGGCTTCGTGGCGGCGTGCGGCGGATCGCATTGTCGATCCGGCACGGCTGCAGAACTGTCTCGATGACCTGCCGCGCTGGCACCAGTTGCAGGCGCAAAAATGGGATGCCAAAGGAAATGGGTTTGCGGCGCGGTTCCACCGACTGCGGCTCAAACAACTCGCCCCGACCAACTCCGCCTCTCCGGCGCGCCTTGTGGTAAACGATCAGCGCCCGGCCGCTGCTGCAACTACGCCGTGACACGCGCCTCCTGACCCGCTCAAATCGCGCCACGTGAAACGGGACCTCTCACCTTTCTGGACTTTGTTCATCCTCACCGGATTGAACCTTTTCAATTACCTCGATCGCTTCGTGCTGTCGGTCGTGTTGTCGCCGCTCCGCCAGGAGTTGAAGATCGACTACGAGCAGGCCGGCACGGTCGGCACAGCCTTCATGCTCGGTTATTTCATCACCGCGCCGTTCTTCGGCTATCTCGGTGATCGCGCGTCGCGGAAATGGCTGATCGCGGGCGGGATTTTCGTCTGGAGCCTTGGTACCGTGCTCACCGGATTCGCACACAGCTACGGCGAACTCCTGTTCTATCGTGTGCTCGTCGGTGTCGGCGAAGCCAGCTACGCCACAATCAGCCCGAGCATCATTGCGGACAAATTCGCCGGCACGAAGCGCAACACGGCCCTGACCATTTTCTACGTCGCCATTCCCGTCGGTGCGGCGCTCGGCAATTTCGTGGGCGGCCAGATCGCGGCCCACGCATCGTGGCGCGAGGCATTCATCTGGGCGGGCGCGCCCGGCCTGCTGCTCGCGCTGGTGATGTTGCCGTTCAATGATCCCAAACGCGTCGAAGCCGACGCCGGCGCAGCAAAGCCGGGCGCGCGCGAAATGATGGGATTGCTGCTGACGCCTGCGTATGCGCTCGTCGTGCTCGGTTACACGGCATACACGTTTGCGCTCGGCGGGTTTCAACATTGGGGCGCCACATTCCTCCAGGAAGTTCACGGGCTCGATGTCGAGTACGCCGGGAATTTCTTCGGCATCTCGCTCGCCGTATCCGGCCTCGTGGGCACTGGCCTCGGCGGTATTCTCGCCAGCGCGCTGCAACGCCGCACGCCATCGGGTTACGCGATCGTGCTCGGCTGCTCCGTGGCCGCGGCAGTGCCGGTCGCCTTCGCCGCGTTCCGGGCGGGAACTCCCGGCGCAGCCATGGCGCTGCTCGCCACTGCCATGTTCCTCCTCTTTCTCTCCACAGGTCCGACCAACACGTTGATCCTGGAAACCGCGCCCGCCAACCTTCGCGCCAGCGCCATGGCGGTATCCATCTTCACCATTCATCTGCTGGGCGACTTGTGGTCACCGAAGATCATCGGGCGCGCGGCCAAGACATCCTCCCTCGACCAGGCCATGATGATCCTGCCCGTCGCGCTGTTCATTGCCGCTGCGCTGTGGCTGGCATTGGCGATGCGAATGCGGCGCGCCAAACCGCAGGCGTAGGCTTTTGTTTTGACAGGAGACGACTTCGCGAGTGCTATTCGCCGCACACGTATGAAATCCAAATTTCTTTTCACCATCGCTCTCGCCGCTGCGTTCCTTGCGAACGTGCGCGCCGAGGTAAAAATTCCTGACGAATACAAGACCGGCGACTTCTTCATCGGCTGCCAGGCTTACACGTTCAATCGCTTCAGCGCCTTCGAGGCCATCGAGAAGACCGCGCAGGCCGGTGGCAAAGTCATCGAATTTTATCCCGGCCAAAAACTTAGCAAGGAAGAGCCAACCGTGAAGTGGGACCACAACGCTTCCGAGGAAGTCATCAAGAAGATCGAAGCCAAGCTCGCCGAACACAAAATCAAGGCGGTGAATTACGGCGTCGTCGGCATTCCGAAGGACGAAGCGCAGGCGCGAAAGATTTTTGCATTCGCAAAAAGGATGGGCATCCGCGCCGTCACCACGGAGTCCACCGACGCGATCGACACGATCGAGAAACTCGTGAAGGAGTTCGACGTCATGGTCGCGTTCCACGATCACCCGCGCCAGCCGAAGAACGCCAACTACAAAGTCTGGGACCCGCACTACATTCTCGATCTGGTGAAGGATCGCGATCAACGCATCGGCGCGTGCGCGGACACAGGCCACTGGCAGTCGAGCGGATTTAATCCGGTCTATTGCCTGCGAGTGCTGAAAGGCCGCGTGATCGGCAGCCACATGAAAGACAAAACGGATTATGGAACCCGCTCGACCGACGGCACCGACACGCATGATGTCCCTTACGGCACCGGCGTGGGCGAAATCGGGCGCTGCCTCGACGAGCTGAAGAAGCAGAATTTCCAGGGCAACATCTCCATCGAGTACGAGTATAACTGGGACAACAACGTGGTGGACGCGACCAAGTGCGTGGAGTTCGTGCGCAACCACAAGAGCGCTGCCAAGTAATCCCATTGCTGCCTGGCTGGTGCCGGCAGAATTTTCAAACAAAGCCCCGGCGTGACGGCCGGGGCTTTTTATTTTTGGTTCGCCTTTCTGCCGTCATCGCCGGGAGCGCAGCGTTGTGCGAGGCGCAACTGCAAGTGGGCGGCGCGCTGATCGTAAACGTCGACGCGATGGGCAGCCCCACAGGACCGCTGACGAGAATCGCGAACAACGGCACCGTGGGTAGATATTTCGAAGCGCGGGTTGCCGGGTTCGCCCGGGGCTTTTTCATTTCATGACATCAGCGTCGTTTACGCGGGTTCCTGCTGGCTGATGCAGTGGAATGAACCCAATCCCCAGATGAGTTCCGTGGAATTCACTCCGATCACACGGCGATCGGAAAACTCGCGTTGAAGAATGTCGAGCGCGAGCCGGTCGTTCGCGTGGCGATACGTCGGCACGAGAACGATTTGGTTGGCGATGTAAAAATTCGCGTAGCTCGCCGGTAACCGTTGGCCGTCGAATTCGACTTTGCCCGGCATCGGCAGTTCCACGACGCGCAAAGGCTTCTCGTCCTGGTCGCGCAACGTTTGCAGCCGCCGCAAGTTCTCCTGAAGCAGCGCGTAGTTCTCGTCCACCGGATCGTGCTCGACCACAGTGACGACGGTGGTTGGATTCACGAAGCGCGTGAGATCATCGATGTGACCGTCCGTGTCGTCGCCGACGATGCCATCGCCGAGCCACAGGATTTTTTTCACACCAAGGCAATCGCACAGATATTGTTCGATCTGCGCCTTGTTCAACTGCGGGTTGCGATTCGAATTCAGCAGACAAGCCTCGGTAGTCAACAACGTGCCGCGGCCATTCACCTCGATCGAGCCGCCTTCCATCACGATGCCCGGTGAGAAGAGCGGCAGGTTGCGGAACTTCGCCACATGTTGCGGCACTGCGTCATCGAGATCGAACGGCGGATATTTTCCACCCCAGGCGTTGTAGCCCCAGTCAACGACCGCGCGCTCACGATGCCCATTCTGTTCGCGCACGACAAAGATCGGCCCGTGATCGCGGCACCACGGCTCGTACGCCGGGAAGTGATGGAAGAAAACGTTCCGCTCCGGCGCACCGTGCTTGCGCAGGAGTTCGCGCACCCATGCTTCCATCTCGGCGTGCCACACGTTGATGTGAACTTCCTCCACCGCCGCGAGGTGCTTGATCAACTCCGCATAGACCGGCGGCACCGTGTCGTATTTGTCTGGAAAGCTGATGCCCTCCGGCCGCGGCCACGAGAACCACGTTCCGACGTGCGACTCCCACTCGGCGGGCATGCGGTATCCGAGTGAGGCGGGTGTAGGTGATGGCACAGACATGAGATTGATGGTCTTCGTTCCCTTCGCGTTCTTCGCGAGACTCCGATCACGGCAACCGTTCACCGCGCGCCGCTTCCATCAGCCGATACCATTCGTCGCGGGAAAGATGCACCTTCTCGGCATTCGCCGCTTCGCGAATGTGATCGGGTTTCGTCGAGCCGACGATCGGCACGATATTCGCCGGGTGCTTCAGCAGCCAAGCGAGCGCGATGATCGTGCGGCTCACGCCGTAATCGCGCGCGATTTCGTCCATCGTCTCGCGCAACCCGATGCGCCGCGCGTGATCGGGGCCGTTGATATCGATGGGCAATAAATCACTCAGCCGTCCGCCGCCGAGCGGGCTCCAGCCGAGCGGCGTGATTTTCTCGCCCATGCATTGCTCGATCGTGCCGTTTTCGAAGCAGTCGAGCTTCGCCAGACTGAGTTCAACCTGGTGAACGACGAGTCGCATCGGACATGAACGCTGAAGCAACGCGAGTTGGTGCGGCTTGAAATTACTCACGCCGAACTCACGAACTTTGCCGGCATCTTTCAAGCGCGAGAACGCGTCCGCCACTTCCTCCGGCTGCATCAGGTAATCGGGCCGGTGCAGCATGAAGACGTCGATCGTTCCCACCCCGAGCCGCTTGAGCGACGCCTCGCAGGATTTCGTAATGTGCTCCGCGGAAAAATCGTAGCGATACGGCGAGTCGGGATGCGGAACGCCTTTGCGACGGATGCCGCACTTCGTCGCGATGACGAGTCGATCGCGGAGGGCAGGGGACTCCTTCAGCACGTCGCCAAAAATCCTTTCCGCGACGGAGTCGGCATAAACGTCAGCGTGATCGAACAGCGTGTAGCCGGCTTCGATCGCGGTGCGGATGGCGCGTTGCGCGTTGCTCTCGCGGTCAGCGGTAGGCTCCGCGCCTTCGGGGCCAAGAATGCGCCAGCAGCCGTAGGCGACGCGGCTTACACGAATTGAAGTGGTGCCAAGCGGGATTGTATCCATCGCGCGCGGAGGTTAAGACGCAGCCTGCGCCGGTCAAAGTAAAACGTGTCCGATCCGCTATGCGCGGCGCCGCAGCAAGAGCCGCAAGCTGTTCGCAACCACGATCACCGTGCTGCCCTCGTGCCCGATGACGCCCACGGTCAGCGGGATCACCCCCGCCAGCGCGCACGACACGAGCACCACCACGGTGCCGAGTGAAATCACCAGGTTTTGTCGGATGATGGCTCGCGCCCGGCGACTCAGCCGGAAGGCCGTGAGGAAATTCTCCAAGCGGTCGTGCATCAGCACGATCTCAGCCTGTTCGAGCGCGGCGTCGGAACCGCGCGCGCCCATCGCCACGCCAACGTCGGCAACAGCGAGGCTCGGCGCATCGTTCACGCCATCGCCGATCATCGCCACGCGTATGCCGCGTTGCGTGAACTCGCGAATGGCGCTGACCTTTTCCTCCGGCTTCAGTTCGGCGCGCACATCATCCACGTGCAACGCCGTCTTCAAGTGTTCCGCAGAGCTCTTGCGATCGCCGGTGAGCACGAGTGTTTGCAGACCTGCGGCCCGCATCTGATCGATGACATCGCGCGCCTGCGGACGAATATCATCGCGCAGCGTGACGCGGCCGACGAGTCCATCGACCGACAACCACACCTCGGAGATGCCAGGCTCAGTTTGCGAGAGCATATCCTCCCGGCCTTCCATGACCCATTCGCGCCGGCCAAGCTTCACGCGCTTGCCGCTCCACTCGGCCTGCAAGCCCATTCCGGTCACCGACTCGAATTTCTCGAACGCGATCACGCGCAGCCCTTCGTGTTTGCCGTGTCGCGTCACGGCGCGCGCCAGAGGATGGGTGGAAAGTTTTTCCAGCGAGTATGCCAACTCGGCGACTTCGCCTTCGCGGCCGGCGGGAAAACTTTCCACTCGTTCGACCTTCAGTTCCCCCGTCGTCAGCGTGCCAGTCTTGTCCATCGCGACAACGGTCACGTTTGCAAGATTTTCCACCGCCGCGCCGCCCCGAAACAAAATGCCGCGGCGGGCGCTCCACGCGATGGCCGCCAGAACCGCGCTCGGAATCGACAACACCAGAGCACACGGCGACGCCACGACGAGCAGCGTCATGGCTTTGTAGAACGCGCTCGTCTGCGATCCGTCTGTGACAAACGGCGGACGCTTGAGCACGAGCCACCACACGAAAAACATCACCGCCGTGAGCAGCAGGATGGCGTAGGTGTAAGTTGTCCCGAATTTGTCGGTGAGCCGCTGCGCCGGTGCTTTGAGGTGTTGCGCTTCCTTGATCAGCCGGATGATTTTTTGCAGCGCGCTTTCCGAGGCGCCGCGCAACACGGTGACTTCCACGGAACCCCACAAGTTGATCGTGCCCGCGAGCACCGTGTCGCCGATCGCTTTTTCCACTGGCGTCGCTTCACCGGTGAGATTCGATTCATCACTCGCGGTGGTGCCCTTCACGACCTCGGCATCGACCGGGAACTGATCGCCGGGTTTGATGAGCAGCCGCATTCCCGCAGCCAATTCGCTGACGGAAACGACTCGTTCCGTTCCGTTCTCGATGACAGTTGCCTCCTTCGGCGCGGATTTGAATAGCGCGGAGATTTCCCGCTGGGTGCGGCCCATCGCGTAATGTTCGAGCGCGCCGGAGAACGAGAACAGAAACAGCAACGTCGCTCCTTCCGCCCACCCGCCGATCGACGCGCTGCCGACGGCCACGGCGAGCATCAGGAAATGAACATCGAGTTTGCGCTCCTGCAATCCTTCCCAAATTTCGCCGACGACGAACCACCCGCCGGCGAGGTACGAGAGCATGAAGAGAATTTTCGAAGCCGGCGTGCCTCTCAAAAGAAAGGCCGCGAGCCCGAGCGCACCACACAAGATTGCTGCGGCGAGTTGGAACTTCCATTCGTTGATGTGCGCTTCGTCGTCATCGAGATGCAGTTCGCGCGGGACGAAGACCGGCAGCGGAATGTTTTTCCAACGCCAGAACTTCGGCGCCGTCGCGCAAGTCTTGCGCGCGATCGTCGTGGCGTTCTCCGTGTGCTGGATGTCGAGCCGCTGTCGCAGCGATGGATCATTCGGCACCGAGCAGAGGTCGCAATTCGTTTCGCCGTCAAGGAGACCACAGCGCGGTTTCTGGGTGCTCTCGCGCAACTCGCGGATGTTCTCCGTGACGATGCGCTCGATGTCACCGGCGGGCTTGCCGAGTGTGGCGAGCGAGATCGAGTGGCTTTGCCGGTCGATCTTCACCGCTTCGAGCGACGGCTCTCGTTCCATCGCTTGTGCGACGGTCTGCACGAGGCATCGGCTCGAACTGCACGTTGATGTTTCTCCCGCCATTGAATTAGAAACTACGGTCACACTATCGCATGGCTGGGCGGGAATTGGGAATTCTTAAGCGTGGATTGAATCAAGCCCGCGTGGGGCGGCATCAATTCAAGCCGCTGGCTTGCTTCGCCCGGGACAATACCTTCGAGTTGATCGCGCGCGCGCGCTCCGCGCCTTCGCGCAGCACCTGGTGAACGTAGTCGAGGTTCTCGGCCAACTCCGCGCGGCGAGTCCGGGCGGTGGCGAAGTAATTCCAGTAATGCTCGAACAACGCTTTCTTCAAATCGCCGTAGCCGTAGCCGCCTGCGCGCAAACGATTCTCGATGTCGGCCGCAACTTCAGTCGGCGCGACGAGTTTCAAAAGTTGGATCGCGTTGTTCTTCTCGGCGTCCGGCTTGGGCTCGGCGGGTGAACGCGTGTCGGTGAGGATGCTCATCACCTTTTTGCGCAGCGCCTTTTCGTCGCCGAAAATCTCGATGGTGTTGCCGTAGCTCTTGCTCATCTTCTGCCCGTCGGTGCCGGGCACGACCGCGACGTCCTCGCGAATCATCGGTTCGGGAATGACGAACGTCTGGCCGTACGATTCGTTGAACTTGATCGCGATGTCGCGCGTGACTTCCACGTGCTGCTTTTGGTCGCGGCCCACCGGAACGATGTTCGAGTCGTAGAGCAGGATGTCTGCGGCCATCAACACCGGGTAGGCGAACAATCCGTGGTTCACGGGAATACCCTTCGCGACCTTGTCTTTGTAGCTTGTGCATTTTTCCAACAGGCTCATGGGCGTGAGCGTGGAGAGAATCCACGCCAGTTCCGTGTGCTCCGGAGTGTCGGACTGCAACCAAAACACCGAGCGTTTCGGGTCAAGCCCGCAGGCGAGGAAATCAAGCGCGACATCGAGCGAGTTCTTCCGGCGTTGCTCCGCGTCGAAGAGCGACGTCATGGAGTGATAATTGGCGATGAAGTAAAACGCCTCGCCCTTCTCCTGAAGCTCGATCGCCGGGCGCATCATCCCGAAATAATTTCCGAGATGCAGCGCGCCGGAAGGTTGAATGCCCGACAGAATTCGCATGGCGCGAGACGGTAATGGAATTTGAAATGCAGGGAAGCAGGAATGTCTCGCGAACGTGCCCCCGGCATCCTGCCGGGCGGAGTAGGCGCCAGATCGAGCAGCGCTTCCTACTTTCTCAATCGCGACCCGGCAAGATGCCGGGGGCACGTTGTGTCGGCCGTCGCGTTCTTCGCGAGACAACTTCATCCGGTTCTGCTTAAACGCTGTCGATGAATGACGTTCTCTCTGTCGCACTGGCTTCGCTTCCGCATGGCCCGGAGTTTCGCTTCATCGACAAACTGACGGCGCTCGACCCCGGCAAGAGCGGCGCGGGCGAATACACCTTGCGCGGGGACGAGCCGTTTCTGCGCGGACATTTCCCCGGCCAGCCGATCATGCCGGGCGTCTTGCTCGTGGAAGCGGGCGCGCAACTTGCCGGCGTCGTCGCGCAGTGTGATCCCGTTGTTCCGCCGCTCGCTGGCTTGAAACTCACGGCGATTCGGAACGCGAAGATTCTCGGCGCTGCTTCACCGGGGGAACTGATTCAACTCGAGGCGCGCGTCACCGGTCGCATGGGGAATCTGATTCAAGCGCACGTCACGGCGCAAACCGCAGGCCGAGTCCAACTCAATGCAGACGTCGTCTTGAGCGGTGACGTTTGAGCGAAACTCGCTTCGGCGAGAAACGTGGACAGGAAAAAACGAGCGGCGGTATTGAACCGCCGCTCGTCTCGGAAAACCGGATTGAAATTACTTCAGCGCCGCAAGACGCACCGTGAGGCGCGACTTCTTGCGATTGGCCGTGCCGCGATGGATCACGCCGACCTTGGCCGCTTTGTCGAACGCGGAGAGCGTGTCCTTCAAAGCGGTGACGGCTTCGTCTTTCTTGCCACCTTTGACGGCGGCGTTGTAGCGCTTCTCAAGCGACTTGAGCCGGCTCGTGAGACTGCGGTTGTGCGCCTGTTTACGGGCGCTATTGCGCATGCGGCGTTCAGCGGATTTCGTGTTCGGCATAAAAAATCAGGCGCGCAAGGTATCGGAACGAACGCCGTTGTCAACGGAGCAAAAAGGAAAGCAAGGCGGCGGACTTTTCCTGATTTAACTTTCATTAGCACCCGGCTTCAGCCGGGTGTTGTTGCGTTTCCAGGGAGTAGAGCCGCTTCAGCGGATTCGTTCGGTGTCGCAAAACCGCTGAAGCGGTTGAAGTTCGTGGCGAATGCGAACACCCGGCTGAAGCCGGGTGCTAATGAGAATGTCCTGGCCCCGGGGTTAGCTTCACTTTCTTTACAACTCCTCCGCCGGACAGTTTCGACGTTCTTCGCACAACGCAAAACAGCCATTAGAAGGTATCTGGTGTTACCACCCTCTTTGTATTGAGTTTCATTGCCGCCTTTCGCGCCTGCAAAAGCTCACGAGTGGAGAGTGGTTTTGTCCGGACTCCAAACTCACGCCTCGATCGCGTAAGCCTTGATCTTGTTGTAGAGCGTCTGGCGTCCGATGCCGAGGCGCTTGGCGGTTTCCAGCTTGTTGCCGCGCGTCTCTTTCAATACCTGCAAAATGGTATTGCGCTCCATCGCTTCCATGAGCGTGAAGTTGGAACTCAATTCAGTGGTCTCGGCGGCGGCGGATTCAACATTGATCGTGAGGTCTGCGGTGTCGATGACTTTGCCCTCGGACATGAGCACGGCGCGTTGCACCTCGTTCTGTAGCTGGCGCACGTTGCCCGGCCAATCGAAGCGGCGCATGGCTTCAGCCGCCTGCGGTGTGAAGCCGGTGATGACGCGGTTTGCCTGCGCGGCGAAGCGTTTCAAGAATGCGTTTCCCAGCGGAATGATGTCTTCGCGGCGCTCGCGCAATGGCGGCAGAAACACCGAGATCGCACTGATGCGGTAATACAAATCCTCGCGCATCTTTCCGTCTTTGATCGCCTCGGCGGGAACACGATTGGTCGCCGCAATCACCCGGCAGTCGATCTTGTAACTCGTCTTGCCGCCGACGGGACGCACTTCTTTTTCCTGCAGCACGCGGAGCAACTTGCTCTGTGTGTCGATCGGCATTTCGGAAAGTTCGTCGAGCAACAACGTGCCGCCTTCGGCCTGGCGGAACAGACCTTCGCGGTCGGCTTGCGCGCCGGTGAACGCGCCTTTCACGGAACCAAAGAGTTCGCTTTCGATCAACTCACGGGGCAACGCCGCGCAGTTCACCTTGATGTTCGGGCCCTTGCTGCGCGGGCTCAACGCATGGATCAGATCGGCGATGACTTCCTTGCCCGTGCCGCTCTCGCCCGTGATCAGGATGGAAACATCGCTCGGAGCGACGCGTTCGATCGTACGCACGACCTGCTTCATCATCGGGCTCTGGAAAATCGGTGAAGATCCGCCGCTCATCGTCGAGAGCGCGCGACGCAACGCACCGTTCTCTTCGTTGATCTGCTTGTGCTCCAGAGCGCGCTCGACTTGAAGCTTCAGCGTGCTGGCGTCGAACGGCTTGCTCTGAAAATAGTAGGCGCCACGTTTCGTTGCCTCGACGGCGGCTTCAATCGATCCATGGCCGGTGAGTACGATGACCTCGGCTTCGGGCCAGGTCTTTTTGAGTTGCGGCAGCAGAGCGAGGCCATCGGCGTCGGGAAGCTTCAGGTCCAGGAGAATGACATCGGGTTGCCCGCTGGCGTACAGGGTTTCAAGCGTGGCGGCATCGGCGGCCTCGGTGACGTCGCAGCCGTTCTTCTCGAGGATTGTCCTGACGAACTCGCGGATGACGGCCTCATCGTCCACGATCATGACCTTTGGCTTCATAGTTTCTTGCTGCCCAACGCTGCTTTCACAAACGCCTTGAAGATTCCCAGATGTCCACCATATCGGTCGAACAGCCGCTCGGGATGAAATTGCACGGCCAGGAAAAACGGGAGCACTTGCGCCGCGTCTGGTTTCAATTCCATGGCTTCGATGATTCCGTCCGAACTGCGTGCCGTCACTTCAAATGGTTCCGCGATCCGTTCCACGGCCTGATGATGCGAGCTGTTCACACCGAGCTCTGACTTTGTTGCGATTTTCCACATCAGAGAACCGCGAGTCAATGCCACTTCATGAACGCAGTCATTCTTCTTGTCCATCCGCCGATGGTCGATTGCACCGCTGACCTGCGCTTCGATGTCCACCACGAGCGATCCGCCGAAGGCAATATTGACGAGCTGGTGGCCGCGACAAATGGCCAGCAGCGGCTTGTGCTGGCGGAAGGTTTCTTCGATCACCATCAACTCGAAGAGGTCGCGCGCGGCGTCCACTCCGGTCACGGTCTCGCGAATCCTGGCGCTCACCTTCGCGTCGTATAACTCCGGTTGGATGTCGTCACCGCCGGTCAGCATCACGCCGTCGCAACGCGCCACGGCCTCTGCCACGAACTTTTTCTCCGCGATACAGGGCGTCACCCACGGCAACCCGCCGCCGGCGCGCACCGCCAGAGAATACTTGTTCGACAAGCTGATCGAGTTGTCCTCGAACTCGACGCCGTTCTGCTGCGTGCTGGGCGTGACGAGGATCAGCGGGGACTTCATGGCCTAAACTTTTGCGTCGGGAAATCGCTGCAATATGGTGCGCCGGACATTGTCTTCCTCCTCGGGACGAACGAGTCGTCGATTGATGCGCCGTCGCACCCCGTCGAGCAACTCGATCCAATCTTCCAGCGGCGGTTCGTCCTGCTCCTCCCAGTCGTCGAACCGCTTGTTGCGCTTGTAGAAGAGCCAGCGGTTGCCCACGTGATGCGCGTAGACCTGAACGGGTTCACCGCTCTCATCCTCGCGCTTCCAACTGATTTCTGCTTTGGCCATTTATGTGGTTACAGGTTGAATGTTGAAGGTTGCAGGTTCATGAACCTGCAGCGTTCAACTGGGTATCGTCTTCGGCTCCGCCAATTCCACGCTCGCCACCGCCATCGCTGCGATCCCTTCGCCGCGCCCGATGAAGCCGAGCAACTCGTTCGTGGTCGCCTTCACCGAAACGCGATTCACGTTGACGCCCAGCGCCTCGGCAATGTTCTCCTTCATGTGCTGCACGTGCGGCGCGATCTTCGGCGCCTGCGCGATCAACGTCGCATCGATATTCACGATGCGTCCGTCGCGGAACGAAATCTGGCGCGCAGCTTCTTCCAAAAACACCTTGCTCGGAACGTTCTTCCAACGCGGGTCTGTGTTGGGGAAAAAATGTCCGATGTCCGATTCCCCAATCGCGCCGAGCACCGCGTCACAGATCGCGTGCATCAACACGTCGGCGTCCGAATGGCCGTCGAGTCCTTTGCTGTAAGGAATTTCCACACCGCCGAGGAAAAGTTTTCGCCCCTCCACCAACTGATGCACATCGTAGCCGATGCCCACATGATTCATCGCGCGCAGTATAGAAACGTCGCTCGGTTTACCAAGTGATTTCCGGGAGTGGTGTCTCGCGAAAATCGCGAAGGCGGCGAAGGAAAGTGTCGATTCGAAATACCTTCGTTTCCTTCGCGTCCTTCGCGGGACACCGTTTTCCGCGCTGGACGCTCACACCACCTTCGGCGACTTTCGCGATCGATGACGCAGCGAGAGAAAGACGAACTGGCCGGACTCGTCCGCCGGCAAATGGAATTGCTTGGCGAAAATCCGAAGCGCGAAGGACTGCGCCGGACGCCGACCCGGGTCGCAGAGGCAATGGAATTTCTCACCAGCGGTTACTCGCTCAATCCGAACACGGTGCTCAACGACGCCCTGTTCGAAACCAAGTCCGACGAGATGGTGATCGTGAAGGACATCGACTTCTACAGTCTCTGCGAGCACCACATGCTGCCGTTCTTTGGCAAATGCCACATCGCTTACATCCCGCGCAAGAAGGTGATCGGTCTTTCGAAGCTGCCGCGCGTCGTGGATGTTTTCGCGCGACGTCTGCAAATCCAGGAGCGCATGACTTTTGAAATCGCGCAGACCGTAAAGAAGCTCATCAACGCCCAGGGCGTCGGTGTCGTCATCGAGGCGCAGCACCTGTGCATGATGATGCGTGGTGTGCAGAAACAGAATTCTTACGCGATCACCTCGGCCATGCTCGGCGCCTTCCGCAATGACCCGCGGACGCGCTCGGAGTTTTTGAATCTCATCCAGCATTGTCGCGGGTAAACGGAGAGTGAGTGAGTAAGTGGGTAAGCCAGTGAGTGAGAAGATGCGCCCCCTCCCACTTACTCACTCACCGGCTCACCCACTTACCCTTCGCGTCTTCGTGCCTTCGTGGTTAATTGCCCCGTGAGCAATAGCGTTCGCATCGACAAATGGCTCTGGGCAGTGCGCCTCTACAAGACGCGCACCATCGCCGCGACGGCCTGCAAGAACGGGAAGGTGCTCGTCGACGATCAGCACGTGAAACCTTCACGCGATGTTCATGTGGGCGAGATCATCAAGGCGAAGACCGGCGACATCACGCGCACCGTCCGGGTGATCGGGTTGATCGACAAACGCGTCGGCGCTCCGGTTGCCCGCGAACATGCGGAAGACCTCACGCCACCGGAGGAATTCAACAAACCACGCGACCCGAATTACTCGCGAGGACTCGTGCGACCGAAAGGCTCCGGCCGGCCGACGAAGAAGGAGCGGCGGGAGATTGATTCGTTGGAGACTGACGGCTCCCAATCTTAATCCTATTCGTAATCGTATTCTTCATCTCTCCTCCGCCGAACCGGCAGAAAATTGAGAATACGAGTAGGATTACGATTACGAACCCGATCGCGTCGTTTTCGACTCAACTCTTCTTTCCGTAAATCTGCTCCGGCGTCTCCAACTGCGGCTCCGTGGTCTTGAACGTCGCGCCGTCGCCCTCGATGGAGCGGAAGAAGCAGCTCTGGTAACCCTCGTGACAAGCCGCGCCAATCTGTTCGACCTTGATCAGCAGCGTGTCGCCGTCGCAATCGAACGCGATGTCTTTCACCTGCTGCGTGTGGCCGCTCGACTCGCCCTTCATCCAATACTTCTGGCGTGAGCGGCTCCAGAAATGGGTCTTGCCGGTCTTCACAGTGGATTCCAGCGAGGCGCGATTCATCCATGCCATCATCAACACGCGCCCGGTGGAGGCTTCCTGGATGATCGCGGGGATCAATCCGTTCGAGTCAAACTTCAGCTTGTCGTAGAAACTCATGAGCCGCGCAGATTACCGGTCGCGTTTGCGAATGCAAGGCGCTCACTCACGGCGCGTGACGCAAGTCACTTCTTCGGCAGGAACGTGAATGCCACCGCCGCCATGATGCAGGCGAACGCGGCGATATGGTTCCACTGAATCTTCTCCCGCAGATACGTGACCGCGAAGACCATGAACACGATCAGCGTGATCACCTCCTGCATGATCTTGAGCTGCGTGGCGGAATAGACCGTGTTGCCCCAACGATTCGCCGGCACCATGAGGATGTATTCGAAGAACGCGATGCCCCAACTCGCGAGGATGACGATGACCAGCGGTTTGTCTTTGTGCTTCAAGTGACCGTACCACGCGAAGGTCATGAACACGTTGGAGGCGACCAGCAAGAGAATGGGCGTGAGCCGTGACGTAGTGACTGAATCCATGCGGCAACGAGCTATGCGACGCGCCGGAGCAAGTCAACGTCAAGGCACTGCCACAGAGTTCAGCGCTCGATGCAGAACGTGATGTCGTAGTTCGTCTGCACGCTGTTCGTGCGCGTGACGCCGCCGTTGTCCACGCCATCGGAGCCGACGCTGTAAACCATGAAGCCGGTCGGCAGAGCCTTGAGACGAAGAGGTTGCGGCACAATTGGATCACGCGGCAATGGCGTCGTCGGTAATACGCCGTTGTGAGAAAGGCGATACTGTTCGACTGAGATCGCAGCCTTTAATGCGGCGATTTTCGCGCGTCCTTCGAAATCTGCTGTGACCGCTTTACCAAGGCTTGGCCCCAACACCATGCTACCGAACCGGCTGTTGATAGTGAGGGCGTATTCCAGATTATTCTTCTGAACCTGTGCCTGCAATTCCTGCGGCTCCTTCGTCCAATCGATCCCTGCCGGCCAGAGTTGCAGATAGCGAAGGTAATCGTCGTCCGTGTAGAGAGGTCGCCGCGTCTTGATCTGTTCCCAAACTCGCTCCCACACGGGTCTGGTATTTTGGCCGGCCATGAGATCTTCTGACGCCCCTGATTTGGCCCATTGGAAGTAGAAAATCATCATGCAACGCTCTACGCGAAAGCAGTCCCGCAAATCCTCCGAGCGCTCATCATAGATCGCCTTTGAGATGCGTTCGAGTTGTTCGTCGCTGAAGTGAGCACGATTGAGCGCACGTTCCGTCACGTCGCACATCTGGTTGTCCAACGCGTGCCGGATCATGTGTTGCACCAACCCGCCGGCGTACGGCAGCGCATGATTAAAGCGAAAGCCTTGAACGATGAACTGCGCCGCCGCTTCTGAGTCGCCGCGTTCCGCCGCAGCGATCGCGTGCGCGCTGATTGTGTGGCTCAGCGAACGAGCGGCGAGAAAATTGACTCCAATGCCTGTCTTTCGATTCGTGAAACCGAGACTCCAGTGCATTGGAAAGGTCGCGTCCGCAGGAACGTTCGTTGGAAGCGCCGTGGCGATCGCCGCGGTCACTTCGCAGAAAGCAATCAACTGCGTCATTACGTTTGCGTCGATCGGCTGTCTCGCCGGAAAGAAGTTTCCCGCAACGATGGGAGTTGCGGTCGGCACGCGATTGTTCGTTGCGATGGCGAACGCGGCTGCGTAAATGGGCAGCGCATCATTCGCGGGAGTCGGATCGGGAAATCTATTCGCGAGATCATCAGTGGTGATTGGTTCTCCCGAAGCCTTTAATTCCGCCAGCCGTTGCTTGATCAGCTTTTCGGTCTTCGATTCCCGCCTTGCCGCCCACACGAGCAGCACTCCCACGACGACCACGAACAGTGCGCCGTAAAAGACGGGGGTTCGGAAACGATGACGTGGCGCGGACTCGTTCACGCGATGATCGTAAAGACGTTGCGCCGACACGCAATGCCGGACAAAGCTGTCCGCGCCCCGCAAAACCGATTCAGCACAGGAGATACGAACTCGCGACCGCCTGGAACGATTTCACTTGGTCGCTCGCCCACGCTGCGTCGCGATTCAATTCCACCGCCATCAGCTTCGCCACAATGGGTGCGGTTTCGATCGCGGCGCGTGCGTCGAGGATGAGCATCCGCGTGCGGCGTGAGAGAACGTCTTCGACGTTGCGCGCCATGGTTTGACGGCACGCGTGGACAACATCGGCGGCACGATACGGGAAGCGCGGATGCAATGGAGTGTTCCAGTCAGAATTGGCGCGTGCGAGTTGCTTCACATCTGCGTCGTTTCCCGAATGCAGCAACAATTCAGTTGTGCGCGATACACTCGCGGCGAGCCCGGCCTGCTCTGCGGCTTTGTTCACGACGTCTTCGCCCATGCGCCGATACGTCGTCCATTTCCCGCCGGTGATGGTGATGAGTCCCGAGGACGAAACGATCATCGTGTGATCGCGCGACAGCTTCGATGTGTTGCGCGCCGCGCCTGATTTCACGAGCGGACGCAGTCCGGCGAATGCGCTGAGCACGTCGCTCTCACTCGGCGCGCGGTTGAGATAAATGTTCGCGTGTTCGAGAAGAAACTCGATTTCTTGCGCGAGCGGACGCGGCTCCAGCACGGCTCCGTTCACCGGCGTGTCTGTGGTGCCGACCAATACATGACCTTGCCACGGAATGGCGAACAGCACGCGACCGTCCGCGGTCTTCGGAATCATCAACGCGCTTTCGCCGGGCAGGAACGAGCGATCGAGCACGATGTGTGCGCCTTGGCTCACCGTCAGCATCGGTTCGCACTTCGCGTCGTCGCATTGCCGCAAGTTGTCCGTGAATACGCCGGTTGCATTGATCACGGCGCGCGCGCGAATTTGGAACTCGCGACCGCTTTCCGCATCCACCGCAATCGCGCCGACGACCTTGTCGCCCTCTTTGAGAAACGACTCCACGCGCATGTAGTTCGCCGCGAAGCCGCCGAGATCGAACAAAGTTTGCGCGAGGCAAACGGCGAGGCCGGCGTCGTCGAACTGGCCATCGAAGTAACGCACTCCACCGCGCAGCTTGTCGGCGCGAACCGTCGGGAGTTCCCGAATTGTTTCGTCACGTGAAATAATCTTGGAAGGACCGAGACTGAACTTCCCAGCCAGTGCGTCATACATCTTCAGCCCGATGCCGTAGCACGGCGCGTCGAGCATCGAGTAAGCCGGCACGATAAACGATTGCACACGCGCGAGGTGCGGCGCGTTGCGCAACAGCAGGGCACGCTCGTGCAACGATTCGCGCACGAGCGAAATGTTTCCCTGCTTCAGGTAGCGCACGCCGCCGTGAACCAGCTTCGTGCTGCGGCTCGATGTTGCGTTGGCGAAGTCGTGTTGCTCGACGAGCAGTGTGCGGTAGCCGCGCGAGGCTGCATCGACGGCGGCGCCGAGACCGGTCGCACCGCCGCCGATGACGAGCACGTCCCACCGTTCCCCGCTCGCGAACGCGTTGATCGCGTTTTCGCGATTCACTTGGGGGAGACTGCCGCGGACTTGCGGCCAATGCCAAACTGGTCTCCGGCGCGCACCGGCTGGTCGCCGCGAAAGTCGATCTCGAGAAGCTTCTCGCTTTGCACCGCCGCGCCGGTTTCGTCGGTGAGATGAGCGACGATCTTCTTTGTCACCGTATCAACGATGTCGCCGGTGGAGGGATATGCGAGGTCGCCTTTGATGGTGAACGTGATCCAGCCCGGTTCATCACGCAGTTCGACGCTGGTCTTTTGCTTCGGCGGATTCGCCGCGGCGTCGAAGATGTGCATGCGTCGGTTCACGGCGTCGCAGACCCAGATTTCCGATTCATCCGGCGTGAGGCCGACACCGTGACTCGGGCAGCCGTGGCGTTTGGGTTCTCCCTTTTTGAAACCATCCACCTCGACGCGGTGAAGAACTTTTCCGGTCGTGATGTCGCCGACTTCGAAGCCGAGCAATTCGTTCACGCAGCAGTAGGCGCGCGTCTGCGCAGAGTTGACCGTGAACGGCCTGATCGGTGCGCTGAACGGGCCGACCGCGGTATTCGAGGCGTGCGTGCGCGTTTCCGCGATCGTCAGCCAGGGCGAGCGCAGCCCGGCGAGATAAGCGCGCGCACCGTCGGCGCCATAGACTGTGTTGTGGGCTCCAGAGTTCGGCGTGATTTTTGTAATGCGTTCGCCGGTCATCGCATCCACCACGTTCCAGTGCGGTCCTTCCAACGACGGCACGTAAATGATTTTTCCGTCTGGCGAGATGGACATGCGATCGCAGCCGCCGGGCAACGACTTCTCCCACACGATCTTCTCCGTCACAAGGTCGAGGCACGTCATGGTGCGCGTGGTGGTGATGTAGATGCGTTTGGTGACGGCGCTGGCGCAAACGCCTTTCACGTTGAGCGGCTTGCCTTCGGTATCGACACCGGAAGTCTTGATGCGCTTCACGAATTTGTGCTTGTGATCAATGTCAAACACGAGCAGCCCGTGACCGCCGTACTCGAGATAATTGCGAACGCCTGGCGTCGCCACGTAGAGCAGTCGCCGCTCACTCTCGGCGGACTGAAGTTGGAACGCGCACAACAGAACAACGATGGCTGACAACAAGCGTTTCATGGATTGCCGAAAAAATGCTCGTCAACTTCCCCACCGTAAAGGAAACAAATCCCATGCACACACCACTTCTCGGCGCGGTCGCCTCGTTGCTCCTTGCCGGCGCGAGCTGGGCGGCGGACAAACCGGTGTTTCTGTACAGCCGTTACTTCAATGCCCCTGGCGAGGCGCGTTACTTGCCGGACGGCAACTACAAGGACCTCCTCCAGCGACTCGAGACGGATTTCACCGTGCGCGTGAGCAGCAATGCCCTCGACGCCGCCTCCCTGCGCGATGTAAACGTCGTCCTCGTCGCCAATCCCAGCGACAAGGCCGTGGGCGCCAACCCGCCGCCGCACCATGTGGACGCACGGGACATCGCGGAGTTGACGAAGTTTGTGGAACGCGGCGGCGCCTTGATCGTGATGGGCAACCAGGAGAACCACAATCTCGACGTCGAACATGTGAACGAGTTGCTCAAGCAGTTCGGGATGCAGATGACGAACCTCTACACCGACGCGAAGTTGCTGCCGATTCCGGCGAGCACCCCGGTGATCGGTGGGTTGCGCTGGGGATATTACACCGGCAATCTTGTCCTGCTCGATGCTTCGCATCCTGCCAAACCGCGCGCCCTGGTGACCAACGATCTCAGCGTCAAGCCACCCAAGGGCACGCGCGACCAGGCCGGCGTGTTGATGGCGGCGGCGCGACCGGGCCGCGGCCACGTCATCGCCGTGACCGATGCGGGATGGCTGGCCGACTGGGCGTTCAAGGAAGAAGGCGTGGGCGGGGTGGCGTTGAAGGGCCAGGACAATTACGAAATCTTCCTGCGGCTGGCGAAGTGGGCGGCGGTGCCCGCGAAGTAGGCCGTGTCTTCAAAATGGGCGGGTAGCACAGGCGACTCGCCTGTGCCGTCCGGCCACTGGCCGGGCGGAATGGAGAAGGCGCGTGGAAAGGCCGCCACAGCGGGGTGGTACTCAGGACGCGCCTCTCCTTCCGCTCGGCGAGTCGCCGAGCGGAACGGGCGGGTCGCCCGTTCCACCCATTTTGAAGACACGGCCTGGCGCTTCAGGAAATCCGGGGCGCGCCGATGGAGAATGTATTCGTCACGGTTCAGACGTGGACCGGGCGCCGTTCAAGCCCGCCATCCTTTGGATGGCGGGCTTTCCTTTTCTGGAGGGAAGGGTGGAATCTCACTCGTGAAATCACTTCTGGGGTCAATCCATCAGCAGCACGCGATAGAACCGCGACGTGTCCACACTGGGGGAGTTGGTGATCGATGTGGTGGAGCCGGTGGCAGTGATGTCGTTGCCGAGCGTGATCCAGTTGGTTGATTGGATTGTGGAGGTGTATTGCACGCGATAGCGCTTGCCCGAATACGTTGGCCAACGGACGACGACCTGGCTCGGTGATGTCTTCGCAATGCGCACGGACGGCGCCGCCAAACCCGCCTTCAGTTCCAGGTTAAAATCCATGATCGAGCTGCCACCGCTGCGTTGATGCACTTCGGCTGCGACGACGTTGTCCCCGACGACGAGGAAATCGGTGGCAGGGAAGGGGCCGCGCAGGAGGAACCACGTCTTGTTCGTGCCTGAAACGCTGCTCGACGCCACGGTGCGATAGCCGATCGCGCCTTGCGGCATGTTGTCGCGGAAAACTTCTGCACCGTTCACGTAAACCACCACGCCGTCATCCCGCTGGACGGCGAAGTTCAAGGCCGTGAAGAGGGAGGGATCTCTAATGGTGAAATGACGGCGGAAGTAAGTCGTGATGTACTTGCTGCTCGAACTCGGGCCGTAGCTGACGATCGTGGTTTCGGTGCCGCCGTTGTAGCCGAGTTGCGCGGGGCCGTTCGACCCTCCCGCGTCGGGGAACGCCAAGGCCCGCCACGCGTTGCTTTGATCGGTGCCCTTGTCGAGATACTTCCAGACGGCGTTGCTGGCGATGATGACGACGTTCGAGAGCCTGCCGCCCGTGACCGGTAACACCGTGGTGACGTTGGTCACGTTGGAGAGCGGATTGATGTTGTTCGTTTCGTCCAAAGTTTTCAGTGCGACGTAGTAAGTCTTGCCCGAGCCCAAGCCGCTGATCGTGAATGTTTGAATCGTTCCTGCCGCGGCAGGCAGGGGCTCGCCGATCGACTGGGATGCAGAAGCAAAATTCCCCGCAGTGATCGTGCTCGTGCTGAAACGCACGTCGTAGGCGGTCGAGGTGAAGTTCAAGTTGTCCGTCGAGCGTTCGACGCGGAAGCCTTGTTCGTTTGTGGCGTTGTCGCGCCACACGAGATTGATCTGGCTGCTCGATACGGCGGTGGCAACCAGAGCGCTGGGTGCTGCGGGATTGGTCGTGGGTGGCGCGGCTTTAATGAGGTTGAGATAATCTCCAATCGTCCCGCCCACCTGCAAAAACTTCATGTCGAGGCGGCTGCCATTCACATCGATCACGACCGAACCGACAATATCGAGCGAGACAAACATGGCGGGATGATTGAGCGATCCACCGGTGGCATGGCCTGAGGATCCGGCGACGGTGTAAACAGCGCCCTCGTGCGGCGCGTTTCCGCCCGGCTTCTGGTGCGCGCCGCCTTCGTCCTCCCGTCCGCTGCCACCAACTTTCTTCATCGCTTGCGCGAGGGTGCTCGAATAGCCGTAGTGCCCATCCAGCAGGAACGAGCGTTCGTATGAATCTTTGCAGAAGTACCTCTAAGTCTCGCCGCGGACCGCTCCCTGACGGTCGCGGCTCTTCCGTGAGAGCCGCGACCGTCAGGGAGCGGGAGGATGCACATACTTTCGCAACGATTGCTAGCAGTGACTGTGACCGCAGAGCACGAGATCAACACCGAAGTCTTCCAAAATCGGCACGATGTTTTCCCGAACCTCAACAAGATCGCCTTCCGCGTCAGAATCGTGGCTGCCTTTCGTGTACGGCGGGTGGTGCCAGTAGGCGATGATCCATTCCTGCGCCGTGGCTGCGAGATCGGCGCGGAGCCAATTGCACATCGGCCCAGTCGACAATGTGCTCGACGTGGCGCAGTCGAGACAGATGAAGTGAATGTTCGCGTAGTCGAACGAGTAGTACGCTCCGTCCCGCTCGGCACGCCGCCCGCCTCACCGTTTTGCGGCAGAGCGGCCCCGGCTCGGCTTCCAGCGCGGGAAAAAGTTGGCGTTGCAGATGATGGAAGATCGTCGTCAGGTCAGCCATGTATCGCTGACGGTCCGCTGGCCTTGCTGTTCAAACAAACCAGAAATATTCCCCAACAATCCGGGGTTTTGAAATAGGCTGCTGTGTGTACGGATTAGTGAAGTGGAACGGCGGATGCAGCTTCCTGGACGCAAAGACCACGGGCTGGGAAGATCAAGCTGCAGATGTTTTTCGGGCATCCTCCTGGAAGCGGGCCGAACACCCTCAATCTCCCGGCGGATACCATGGTTCTGCGGCCGAGCCGGCGAGGTTTTCGGCATCCCGCCGGGGTTTCGCTCCCATGGCCTTTCGTTTGAGCGGAAACACGGTTTTTTTGGGGAAAACATTAAGGAGTGGAGTGTGAATTTCCCAAGGTTCTGCGGGAGTTTTCTATGATTCTTCGGAACTTTGCCAAGGTTCCAGAGTTTCAGTCCATGGTTTGGGGTGCAACCGCATGCGAGAAAACCGTTCCATCCCATGCCCGATGACTGTTTCACAGGAAAGAACGGAAGCACTACATGAAATCCACCCTCCATTAGATTACATTTGGCTTGGAAGTGAACGTCCTGCGCGCGATGGACTCCCTGGCACCTCGGAGCCTGATATTTACGAGTTGCAGGCCGGCTTAAATGGCCGGCCAAATGCCTGATACTCGGAGTCAGTGCCGCTGTTGTAAGCGTTATCGCCAATCGCATGTCGCGCGACAGGCTCAAGTGGAAGGCTGCTTTCGGCAAGAGCTTTCAGAAGGGTGCACTCAGGTCCAATTGGTGCTGAGGCCGAATCGGCACCAGAGATCGAACCTCATGCACATCCGGTATCCGGCCCTCCATGGTACCGGAAAACGAAGACACTTTTGCTTTGCAGGCGCTGAGAAACGAGTGCGCAAATCCACCGATTCGCCTCACGACGGTAAGCGGGGTGAAACGCGATTAACCGGGGTGGACAACCGTTCAGTAGGGGCAAGATGCAGAATGTTTCAAAAAAAGTCTTGCCAGCTTGTTACGCGTAGCGCACAAATAACAACACCCAAAGCATGAATCGAACGTCCAGAACTGTCGTCCTTCGGCAATTGGTTGCCACCTCAAGCGCACCTGTGCTTGTTCACCGCGTCTCCATGATCCTCTCGTTCCGCTCCTGCTTCGATCTGATACGGAAAAACTGAAAAGGAAGTATGCAAACAAAATACCCAAGTCGCACCGGCACATTTGGAAAAAGCCGTCTGCTTAAAGCATTCTTGTGTCTCGGCGCCGCCCTCGCGCTGAGCGCCAGTGCAAACGCTGCGATCACGCAGGATATTGCGGCCACCCACATCGCATGGGCGGCCACCAACGGCATCACCATTGTCAACGGTACGCCGACGACATGGGGGCTCGTTGCGGATTCGACTTCCAGCGGTGGTTTGGTCCTTGAGGAGCAGGGTGCGTCCGATACCGCCAACACCGCCAGCACCGCCGAATGGACGCTTGTCTTTAAAACCGCCGGCACGTACCAGCTCTATATCAAGTATCGTCTCAGCCCGTGCTGCGGTGGCAACAGTTACAAATTTCCCGACTCGTTCAGCGCGACCCCGGTCTATCTTGTCTCGAAGGCAAACGAGAATGGCGCAGGCCCGACGAGCTACACCGTGCTAAAGGAGCAAGTGCAAAATGGCGGTGCTCTCGCCACGTTCACTGTGTCGCAGGCAGACGTGGATAATGTAACGCCGCTGACCTTCAAGATCGGCACGCGCGAAGCGGCTGGTATGCGCTTCGACCGTATCATGCTCAGCACTGATACAACCCTCGATACGGCGAACGGTGCTGGATTCAACGCGCTTCCGAACAGTGGCGCTGGATTAAGCTTCACGGTGCAGCCGGCCGACACGGCCTTGGATGTGGGCCAGAATGCAAGCTTCGCCGCTACCGTTGCGGGTGGCACGTCCCCTTACACTTATCTTTGGTACACAAACGGCATTGCAGACGCGGTTTCTGGTTTGAATCCCACCTACAGCCTGAATGGCGTCACTAACGCGGACAACGGTCGCACGTTCCAGCTTGTTGTGACGGATGCCGGATCGATTTCCATTACGAGCCGTTTGGCGACATTGACCATCAATCCGATCCATTTTGTCAGTGACTTGGCCGACGTTACGGTGCCGTTCAGCCAGACGGCCACGCTCTCCGCCACGGTTGTCTCCGGTGCAGCGCCTTACACGTATCAGTGGATCACCAACGGCATCGTGGATCCATCCGTTACCGCCGCGAACTATTCGTTGACGAACGTTGGAACGGCTGAAAATGGCCGGACATTCCGCGTCATCGTGACTGATTCCACATCGATCAGCATCACCAGCCGGGTGGCGACCTTGACGGTGCTTGAGGCGGCGGGTCGCATCGGTGTGAGCTTCACCGGACGCATTGCCGATAATACCCCGGCGCCCCTTGTAAATCCGGGTGATGTTGCGGGTCTTCTGCCGCAGGGCAATTGGAATAACATCAACAACAGCAGCACGTTCGGCGGCGCAAGCGGCGCATTCAACGACGGAAATGGAGCAGCGACCACTGTGACCCTCACTTACGACGCGAATGACTCTTGGCATAACGACGGTGCTACCGGCACCCCCAATGAGAAGCTGATGAAAGGCATCAGCAAGGCTGGCGGTGCCAATCGTAAGAATGTTTACACGTTCAACAATGTTCCTGCCGGATTGTATGACCTGATCGTTTACCTCAACGTCAACGGCGATAACCGCATTGGTGACATTTCCTGCGCGGGAGTTACTTACTACTACACCTCACAACACCAATTCGGGGGAACCTTCCTTCAGATTCAGAATCAGAATCCAGCCGGACCGCGGGATCTCGGCAATTACGTGAAGTTCCGTGTTCTGGCGAATGCCGCGAATCAGATTCCGATGACTTTCATTAACCGTGACGCTAACGACGGCATTGGCCTCTCGGGTTTTCAATTGGTTCCTTTGGCCCCGCAACTGGCCATTTCATCCCAGCCTTCCGACGTGTCCAAATATGTGGGACAGAGCGCCAACTTCTCCGCGAGCGCGGTCTTCGGCACGACGCCTTACACGTACCAATGGTACACTAACGGAGTGGCTGACACGGTCAGCGGTTTGAGTTCCAGCTACAGCATCGGCGGAACCACCGTGGTTGACAGTGGACGCACCTTCCAGCTTGTTGTCACGGATGCCACCTCGCTCAGTGTGACCACCCGCGTGGCGAGACTGATAAAGGTGCTGCCGAACAGGGACATCAGCCTCAATTTTGTCGGTCGAAATGCCGGCGGATATCGAATCACGCCGCTGCTTACCGCGGGTGTGGTCCCTCGGACCAACTGGAACAACAACGTGGCTTCCGGCGAAATGCCGACTTCCGGCGATAGCCCTGCGCTGAACGATGATGCGAACAATGCCACTCCTGTCACCGTGCATTGGGAATCCACGGATGGGTGGGATAATAATACGGATTTCAACAACCCGGACGGCAATTACAAGATGATGAAGGGCGAATACAAGGTCGCCAACGGACAGGCGGGCTTGATTGTGTTCAATAACCTTCCGCCGGAATCGGCGTTTGATTTCTATGCTTACACTGCGGTGAACAACGGCGGTGCCCTCCCCGGTAACGTTCAACTTAGTCTTTGGGTCACCAATCAGGCGAACCCAGGGTCTGGCACCATTTCGATAACCAACTATTCACGCGAGCCTGATAATTACGGCGGTACTTTTGTGCTCGCAGAAAATTTCAACCCCGCGGCCAGTTTTCCCGGCGGCAATTACGTTAGAATTACCAACGTCTTCTCCGCCGCGAACGGTACTCTGTTCCTTGGCGTCAAGCACATTGCGGGCGGCGATGGTGCCGGCATCACTGGCATTCAACTGATCCGTCGCGCTGATATGTCAGTTGCTCCCATGGCGCTTGTAAGCGGCAGCGTCACTCAAGCACCCAATCCTGCCTTTGAGGGTTCTCCGTTTACGTTGGGCGGCTTCAGCGCTTCGGGAATCGGACCTCGAACTTATCAATGGCAGACAAACACGGCTCACGACGGAAGTGGCACTTGGGTCAACGTTGCTGGTGCGAATGGCGCGACCTTCACAGGCATACCGTTCTTTTCGGAAAGCGGCACCCAGTATCGTTTGATCGTCGCGAATAGCTTGAATTCCTTGACCAGCGCGCCCGTGGCGATCCAAGTGGTGCAGGATGTTACCAGTCCCACTTTGGTAAGCGCCTTGGGCGGTGCAAATCGAACGTCCATCTATTTGACATTCTCAGAGCCGATGCGCGTGCAGGACGCGACCAATCTGGCAAATTATGTCGTGACCAACTCCGCTGGCGGATCACTGAGCGTTACGGGTGGAGTGGTGCTTGTCGACGGTAAGACCGTCGTTTTGGGGACGGCGTTCCAAGCCGGCGGCGCCCAATACGGAATTGTCATCACCGGGATTCGTGACCGCGCGTTCAACCTGAACACGATCACACCAAATCCGACAGTGGCAACGTTTACCAGTTACGATCTGGATTATCTCCCCGGCCAGGTATTGTTCAGGGCATATAACGTAGGGGCTGGTAATGCAATCGCCCAGTTGACCGGCAATCCGCTTTACCCGAATACCCCTGACTACTCACAACTCATCAATGCCATGAACAGCCGGGGGGCGAACGACCCGGCGAATCCCGGATTCTACACTGGAAATACCCGTGAAGCTTTCGGCGGAACGATTGCCGGTCATTTCATCCCTCCGGCATCGGGCAACTGGATTTTCTACGTTAGCTCCGACGACGATGGCCAATTGGTGATGAATACCAACGGGCCGAGCGCTTCTGGTGCCAGCATTGTGCGGTTTGCTCCAGGTTGCTGCCGGGCTCTTGCGAACGGTGCAGATCCTACGCCGCCGATCAGTTTGATCGCCGGGCAAGCTTACTACATCGAAGCGCAGTATAAGGAAGGAACCGGCGGCGACTACGTGGAAATCGGCGCCCGCCTGCAGGGTAGTACCGCTCCGATCGTTCCAATACCGGCTTCACAATTGGCATACCTGACGAAGATGGCGATTACGCAACCTTTGGCTGATATCAATGTGGAAGAAGCCCACGTCGGCGTGTTCAGCGTCGGTGTTTCGGTGGGCGGCGCCGGTGGCGTCAGGTATCAATGGGCGCGCAGCACCGACACCAGCGGAACCACCTTTACGAACCTGCCCGGCGCGACAGGTTCGACGCTGGCTGTGGGACCCGTTTTTGGAGTTAACGACAATGGTTTCAAGTTCCGGGTAGTCGTCAGCAATCCAATCACATCCTTCACAAATATCGCCACGCTCAACGTGATCCCGGATCTCGCGGCACCGCGTTTGGTTTCGGCGAGTGTTGATAACGCGCTGCGGCAGGTGTTGCTCACATTCAATGAAGCGATGAACACCAATGCAGATGCGTTCCTGGCGGATCCACTGAGCTACACGTTCCTCGATGCTCAGAGCAATCAATTGAACCTCGACTTTAGCGGAGCGATCACGAGTTCATCGAATGTACTCTTTACCCTCGTGCCGGGACAGTTGTTGGACAATACCGTATATGGCATTGCAAACCTCTGCTGTATCAGTGATGCGAACTCGAATGCTCTCGATTTCAATTACAGCATTGCGATGTTCCGCACGCCCACTTACAGCCGCGGCTTCGCGAAGTATGACTTCTACATGGGTTTCGGGGGAACGACAATTCCTGCATTGTTGGCCTTGCCGATCTATCCGAACTCGCCAAGCCTGACCTACTACACGAACAACCTCGACTTCCCGCAGACGGTGGTCGTCGGATCGCCAAACGGTTTGGATAATTACGGGCTGCGTATGTCGGGATTCTTTGTGCCTCCAGTCACGGGCAATTACACCTTCTGGTTCAAGAACGACGACGACGCTCGCTTCAGCATCAGTACAGATGAATCGCCCGCGAATCTCGTCACCGTCAGGGATTCGGCATGTTGCAGTGGCAATTTTTGGAACCCGGCCACTGTCACCAACCTCGTGGCCGGACGGCGCTACTATTTCGAAGGGTTGGTCAAGGAAGGCGGTGGCGGAGATTATCTCACCATCGGAGTCAATGAACCGGGTAGCAGTACGACGAATGCTATTACCGGGAAATACATTGAAGCTGCGGTGACCACGAACTTTGCGCCGAATGCCGGAATCTCGCAACAACCCGTAAACGCCACGGTGGAAGAAAATCACGTCGCTGTGTTCACGGTTGGAGTTACCAACACGGGTAACTATGCGCCATTCGTCCAGTGGCAGACTAACTTCGGAACCGGCTTTGGGGACTTCCCGGGTGCCATCGGCACCACAGTCACGACGCCTCCGCTGCCGTTGGCTGCGAATGGCATCCAGATCCGCGCAAAAGTTTATTTGCCAGGCCTGACCCTGATCAGCACTCCTGCGACAATCTTTGTAACTGCGGATACAAACAAACCCCTCGCGTTGTCTGCCGCGTCAGCCAACGGCACTCAGATAGGCGTGCGTTTCTCAGAACTCCTTTCATCGGGAACGGCAACCGACACCAACAACTACGCGGTGAACGGTGAACGTCCGCTCTCAGCGACCGTGCGGCCGGAAGGCAGCAATGTTGTTCTCATCGTCGCGACACCCGTCGGCAAGGAATTCACCGTGGTGGTGAGTAATCTCACCGACATCGCTTCGACACCAAACGTCGTGAGCAATACCACGCTGCTCGGCAAATACTGGATTGATACCGTCGTTGATATTGGCAACCCGACACCGGCTGGTGTTCACTTCTCCGGCAAGGAAGGTCAAATCGAAGTTGCAGCCGGTGGTGCTGATGTCTGGGGTACCAGCGATCAATTCACCTATGCTTACTCGTCGCGCACGAACGACTTCGACGTCAAGGTGCGTGTGGATGCTGTGCAGTATATCGGTAACAACTGGACCAAAGCGGGCATTAACGCGCGGTCATCCACCGACACGAACGCCAGCATGGTCTGGTTCTATCCGACGCCTCCGGAAGGTGGGTCGCACACCTATGAGGGCGCGATTCGGTACACCAACGGGGTTAACATTGGGGCAGACTTCCAGCCCCGGCCCAACGTTGTCCTGCCTTCGTGGCTCCGCCTCGTTCGCAATGGTTCCGTGTTTAGTCCGTACATTTCGACGAATGGCATCAACTGGGATTTGTTCGGCACGAATGCGCCTTACGCGGCTCCTGACCTCCCGGCGGTTCTGCTGGTCGGGCTTGGAACGGTGTCGCATGTGGATGGAACCGCCGCGACCGCGAAGTATGCTGAGTTCGGCGACACGCATCCCACGTTGTCACTACAGGTGATCGGAACGAACCTGGTGATCCGCTGGGATGGCACAGGCGAACTTCAATACACCGACAACCTGCCGGCTGCATGGATTCCGCTCCCGGCGGCGAAGAGCCCGTATACGGTGCCTATGGATCAGGCGCACCGCTACTATCAAGTGCGGCGTCTGTTCCCGAACCAATAAACAGAAACGATTCACAAAGACCGGAGCTTCGGCTCCGGTCTTTTTTTGGGGGGATATGAGAGTTTGCGCCGTATCGTGCCTCATTCCCGGCGGCTCACGTGAACCTGTGTTCAACCATTGCTTTTGCTCTCCGCAGCGATGGTTCTTCAATGCGGCGCGGCAACGGTGCGAAAACTCGGCAACGCTGGAGCACGTAGGCATCGTGAGTGGCGCGGTGTTTACTGACTTCAACGGCGACGGTGCGCCCGAACTGGTTCTCGCGTGCGAATGGGGGCCGATCCGCATTTTTCAAAATCGCAACGGTCATTTCAGTGAAGTCACCGAAGCGCTGGGGATGAAGAAGTTTCTCGCGTGCTGGACGGCAGTTACAATTGGTGATTGCGATGGGGATGGCCGTATGGATTTCGATGGCGATGGGTACGAGGACATTTTTCTCGCGAGGAACTTTTTCGGCACAACTGTCGACACATCGCGCCACGATGAGGTCGTGGTTTGTTGCTGCGCGGTTCAGGCGGAAACATCAACGGCATCAGCGCGGTGCTGCGCCCTGTATTCGCGGATGGATCTCTGGGAGCTGCGCGGGAGATTCACGCCGGCAGCGGATGGCTTTCACAGGACAGCGCCGTGCAAGTGCTCGCGGGCGCACGTGAAATCAAAGCGGTGGCTGTGCGTTGGTCGAACGGCAAGGTGACAAGAACCCAAGTGGCGCCAGGCATCACAGAGATCGTGATTGATGCCACCACGTTCAGCGAATTCCCAATCCCTTCCAGATAAACACGCCGTACGCTGCAACCAGCAGCCAGCCGATCACGCGCGGCAAACTTCCAAACACGCTCACGAAGATGAAATGCAGCGCTGCCGCGCCGACGAGGAGCCACACGCCGAGTTGAAAAAAGTCCGGCACGGGAATGGGCCGGAACAGCGCGAAGACGCCGATGCACAGCGGAATGCAGATGTGCCCGTCGCCGACTTGCGAGCTGTAGACGACCTCGGGCTGTTTCTGCCACGCGTAGTAGAATGCGAGCAGCGCATTCGGCAGCACCATGAGCCAGCCGCTCAGCCACCCCAGATGTTTCGCGCTGATGAAGCCGGTGTGCAGCGATTGCACCCACGTCACCAGCCAGTCCGTGCTGACGTAGACGGCATACGCACCGGCGATGAGCAGCGCGACGTCGATGAAGAACATGAAACCGAAATGATTCTTCTGTGCATTCGTCTTCAACACTTCGAACACATGGATCACCTGCCAGAACACGAACACGCCCACGAGCACAAGACCGTCCGCGAAATCGATGCGCCCGTCGCGCCCGAGCGCCCACGTCACCCCGGTGAAAAACGCCGCGGCCGTGAGCGTGAGCAGCAGGGAGAGGCGGTTCACGCGTTGGGGATCAGCAGTGGTTTTTCCTTTCTTGGCCGGCGCCGCTTTTTTCTTAACCGCGAGCGACATGCCCCAGATCGCAGCCGGCAAGCCGATGAGCAGCGTCATGTTTGTCACGTTGTTCACGAGGCAATTCGTCATTACCTCGCGCGAGTTGCCGCCGGATTTCCCGAGCACGTAGGCGAAGACCAGATTTCCAAGCCCAGAGCAATACGGCATCACCAGCGTTCCGAGTACGGTGCCTTCCATGCCGCTGGCGTTCATCGACTCGAGCCGCCAGATCATGAGCATCGAGCCAGCCAGAAAGATCATCAGCGCCACCCACGGCGCCCAGTGGCCCGTGCTTTGAATCCAATTGATAACTGCGTTGTTCAACGAGCGGGAGTTAACCAGTGGAGATGCGCGTCGGCCAAGCGAACAACGTCGCGGCATGGGCAGGAACCTGTGGACGCGCCCGCATGCAACTCGTACGGTGACTTCGCCAATGAAGACTTTCTCTCGTCCGCTGGGCGCCGGCTCGTGCGCGAAATGGCTCGTCGCTCTTTGCTGCGTATGGCTTGGGGGTTGTGCGACTCCCGAAGATTCGCGAGAGACACAGCGCATGTCCGATTACCGCGTGGGGCAGATGTATCAGCTCAAGGTCCCGGCCTTCATCATGGTGAACAACGGACTTCTCATGACGGTGGAGGAAGGGCGCGCGCGTGGAGCCACGGAAGCCGAAGTATTTCTTGATCCTGGCACCTTTTTCACGGTTCGACAGATCAAGGTGATCAAAGACCAAGACGAGCCGCGCACGGAAATTTACGCTGAGATCAGCTCCGGTCCGAAACGCGGGCGGCTCGTGAATCTGCGCACCGTCTCGGTGGGCGACCGCGGGCCGGCTGGCTCCAGCCGCCTGAATGCCGCGGTGCTGGAGCCATTCATGGGACGCTGAACGGGCAGCGTGCTGTTCATCAGCTCCGAGCGGTTTCTCAGTGCAGGGCGATCGGTTGACTGTCCGCCCCGGCAGACTGAAAGCAGGCGTGCATCACCTGCTGCGTCCTCAGCGACATCTCAGACCAGAGTTCATTGAGCTTCCCGGAGAGGATTTGCTTCGTGAAATTCCGAATCATGTTCGTCTCTTGCGATGTTGGGTGGCTGTTGCTGTGCTCCGGAATCGAGATGCGTTTCCAGTGCGGCTCCATGTCGAAGTCGCAGCCACGAACTTTGTGGACAGCGTTATTCACTTCGAACGCAACTTCAGCGCCGAGAAACGGCGCGACAAAATCTGAGACGCGCAAAAAACCTTTGGTGCCGGTCACGGTGGCGCATTGTTCCAGCGCCGTGATGAACGAGCAGTAGAAAACCGACGAAACGCCGCCATCGAAGAACAGTTCACCGGAGAATTCAGTGGGCACTGGCGCGGCACTGTCCGGCGCGGTGACCTGGCTGAGGAACCGGCCCGTGACGCGGCGTGGCAACTGCCACTGCATGGTCCACAGCGCGAACCGAATGCAGTACCAGCCGAGATCGCCAAGGCAGCCGTAGGGTTCCATGTCGCTCCGCGCACGAATGTTCTCGGTAAAAAATTCCGGCGGCGCGCAGAAGCTGAAGCTCGTGTTGATGCGTTTGATCTCACCGACAGCGCCGCCATCAAGCGCTTCGCGGATGCGAGGCAGCCGCAGGCTGTGCATGAACATCACGCCGTCGAGAAACTGCACGCGGTTTTGGCGGCACGCGTCGAGCATTTCCCGCAAGTCCTCCACGTTGGTGGCACATGGTTTCTCGCAGAGAATGTGTTTCCCCGCCGCAGCAGCGCGCAGCACCCAGTCCTTGCGCAGCCCGGTTGGCAGCGGAATGTAGACGGCATCGACATCTTTCGCGGCGAGCAATTCCTCGTAGCTGCCGAGCGCGCGTGGCAATGAATCCATCGGCACCAGGGCCTGACATTCCGAAATGAATTCGCGAGCGCGCTGCACATCGCGGCTGGCGACGGCGACGACCGTGCTGTTGCCGGAGTTGTAAATCGCTTTCCAATTCTTCCGCGCGATGTGCGCCGTGCTGAGAATTCCCCAACGAAGTTTGTTCGCACTCATGCGCCACCCCCTGGAAGGGAGACCCGCAACGCCGCCGACGAGTAAACGGCTTTATCCACGACACAGCGCGGCTTGCGGCCGCTCATCAATTCAATGATCGCGGCCGCCGCGGCGTCGCTGACCTGCCCACCCGTCTCGTAGCTGCACGATGCCTGGTGCGGCGTGATCAGGACGTTTGGCGCGGTTCGCAACGGATGATCTTTCGGCAGCGGCTCCGTCACGTAGGCGTCGAGTGCTGCGCCGGCGATCCACTTTTCCGTCACTGCGCGAACAAGCGCCGTTTCATCGATCAATGCGCCGCGGGCTGTGTTTATCAGGTATGAACTCGGCTTCATGCGGCGCAGTTGAGCTTCGCCGAGCAAGCCGCGATTTTGTGGCGTGAGCGCGGCGTGCAGTGAAAGAAAATCACTTTGCGCCACCAGCTCGTCGAGAGAAACGAACTCGATCCCAAGTTTCTGCGCGTCAGGGTGCGGCGCAATGTCGTAGCCGAGCAACCGCATTCCGAATCCAGCGGCACGCCGTGCCATCGCCTGGCCGATACGTCCGCAGCCGAGAATGCCGAGCGTTTTGCCGTGAATGTTGTGACCCCACGTCAGCCTCCACTCGCCGCGTCGCATGATCTCGTGTCCTTCATGCACCCGCCGCGCAACTCCACACAGCAGCGAGAAGGCGTAATCCGCCACCGTCTCGTTCAACATGCCGGGACAATACGCGACCAGGATTCCGTTGCGTGTGGCGGCAGGAATATCGATCGCGTCGTATCCGACACCCCAGCGGGAAATCAGTTTGAGCTGTTTCGCTTGCGGCGAACTCAGCACAGCGTCCGTGAACTTGTCCATGCTCGCGAGCACCGCATCTACGTTCGGCAACACTTGCAGCAATTCGGTTTCCGAGAGCGGCCCGTGCCGGGGCGGGAAGATGACATTCGCGCCGCTATCGCGCAGGTGCTGCAATGCACTCACGCCGGTTTCATTCATCGTGCGCGCTGTGATGAGAACGTTCCAGGACATGGCGGCGCAGTGTAAACACGGCTGATCGTGGTTCAAGCTCTGGCGCGAGGGAGCAATTGGCACCCACCCGCCTCAAGGAAGATGACACAAAGACAGCGGGCCAATGGGGGCATCGCCACGTCGTGCCCGGCCTAACTAGAACCAACTCTCGGCGCTCACGCGCGGTGTTGAATTGATATCGAGATCACACGCAGAATCCGATCGTTGGGCCGTGGGAAGCTCTTGAGCCGGCTAGAATTCCAATACGCGATAGAAACGGGTGCGTGCGGTGAGTCCATCTTCGATGGTCGCAGTGTAGATGTCTGACTGCAGCGTTCCATCAATGGTCCTCCAGGTGGAGAGCACTTCGGAATCGAGCGTCGTCCACTCAGGATCGGAGAGGTCGTCTTTGTATTCGACCTTGTAAGCACGCCGCGTGAAGCCGTCCCACCTCAGTTGGACCACCTCTCCGTTGACTCGGATGATCGGTGCGATGGTGCCGCGCGGTTCCATTGGCGCGGGAGTCGGCGCGCCCTCGGCCGTGAATGAAAGCTGATCGACCCATGCGCGATCGTCGCCCGCCACGCCGGAGGTGTTCTTGAAGTAAGTCCATTCGAGAAACTGCGGGCCGGAACCAAGTGCGATGAAGCGTTGTTCCCAATCCACTTCGCCGGAGACAAATGCTTCGGGAATGTCGTTCACCGAGAAGACCAGCACGTCCGAGTTTGTCTCCGATGACACTTTCCACCAGAAGCTCAACATGCCGGGTCCGTTCAGCAGCGTTTGCATCGAACTGCTTTGGCTATCGCTGACGATTCCGCTCCGTGCGGCATCCACGCCATCGTGAGAGATCACCGCGTGGCCCTCCCATAACGCGTTGCCGTCGGTCGTGAAGGGCAGGTCCGGCGCGTCCATCGATTCCTCAAGTGTGAGGAGGTGATTGATGGTCAATCGCGCGACCAGACTCGTGACCGAACCCGCGCTGTTGCTCACGACGACGGAATAGTTGCCCGCCTGAGGTCCGAGCACGTTGAAGAGAGTGAGGTCTGAAGTCGTCGCCCCGCCCACGTTGCCGCCGTCGATGACGACGTTCGTGCCATTGAGGAACCAGCGATAGTGGAGCGGCGCGGTGCCGCTTGCGACAATGCTGAAGTCCACCGTCTCGAACTCATCCACGATCTGGCTCACCGGTTGGAACAGGATTCTCGGCGGCTGTGGAGTGGCCGGAGTTGAACCGTTGGGCGTAAAGCTTACTTCATCAACCCAGGCGCGATCCTGGCCTGCGGCGATGGTTGAGTTCTTCGAATAGCGCCACTGAATCTCGTGGGCGCCGGAAGGCACGTTGAACAGGATCGGTTGCCACTCGATTTCACCGGAGATGCGGACCTGATCATTCCCGTCCATCATCAGGCGGAGAAAGTCGTGGTCTTGCTCGGAGGAAACCTGCCACCAGAAAGTGAGCACGCCCGGGCCGTTCACAGTTGTCTTGATCCACGTATAAGTGCTGTTGCCGATGGTGCCACTTGCGGCGGCGTCTTCGCCGTCGTGGAAGTCGCTGGCGTGGGTGGACCACGGATTGCCGGTGCCGCCAGTGGTAAACGTGAGCTGCGGCGCATCGAGCGCTTCGGCGAGCGACGGCCAGATCGTGAGCGAAGCGGTCAGACTTGTGACTGAACCCGCGCTGTTGCTCACCACCACGGAGTAAGAGCCCGCATGGGAAACCTGAGCGTTCGTAATGAACAATGTGGGGTTCGTCGCACCGCCGATGGGCTGGCCGTTAAACAACCAACGATATCCAAAAGGTGTCGTGCCCGCGGCGCTCACGGAGAACCCTGCGGTCTCGCCCGCGTCAATGGCGACCGAGGCGGGATGGCCACCGATCGTCGGCGCGACAACTCCGAAGCGCACCTCATCCACCCACGCGCGATCCTGCCCGACGGCCGTGCTGCCGTTCTTGGTGTAACGCCATTCGATGACTTGAGTGCCGATGCCAATGTTCATCGAAACGAGACGCCAGTCCGTTTCACCGGAGATGCGCGCCCGTTCCGTACCGCCGATGAAGAGGAGCAGCACGTCATTGTTTGTTTCAGAGGAAACTTTCCACCAGAACGTCAAGGTGCCTGGTCCGGTCACCGTCGTTTGCATCGTCGAAGTCCCACTGTTGCCAATCGTACCGCTGCGCGCGGCGTCGAGACCATCGTGAGAGACGAGCCCGTGCCCGGTCCACGCGGTGTTCACCGTCGTCCAACTCAAGGCGTCGTTGTCGACTGCCTCGGCAAGAGGAAGCAGCGACAAGACTTTGAGGACCGCGCTGGTGCTCGTCGTATTTCCGGCGCCTCCATTGATCACGACCCGATAGTTGCCAGCGTCCGCTGGTTGAGCCCCGGCGATGACCAGGTTCGATGAGCTCGCACCACTGATGCTTCCGCCGTTCACGATGTTCACACCCTCGTGCTGCCATTGATAGGTGAGAGGCGGAGCGCCAATGGCGGTAACGCGGAAGCTGGCCGTGCCGCCGACATCGATATTTTGGTTGGCAGGCTGCGCTGTGACTGCGGGCGCAAGGAGCCCGAACACGACTTCGTCAACCCAACCACGGTCGCGCCCTGCGCTGCCGGTCGCGTTCTTCGCGTAGGCCCAACGCAGCACCTGCGATCCTGACCCAATGCTGAAAGTCTGAACCTGCCAATCGACTTCCCCGGAGATGCGCGCTTGTTCGACGTTGTTCACGGTGAACGTCAGCCGGTCGTTGTTTGTTTCCGACGACACCTTCCACCAGAAGCTCAGCGTGCCTGGACCAATTACAACGGATTGCATCGCGTTCGATCCGTTGTTCGTGATGGCCCCGCTGCGCGCCGCATCAGTGTCGTCGTGCGACACGATCATCTGGCCGACCCATGGCGGTGAGCCGTTGGTGGTCCAAACCAGATTCGCGATGTCGAGTGCCGTGCTGAGCGGGATGAGTGAAGTCACCGTAAGCAAGGCGTTCGAGCTGACAGCAAACGTTTCGGGATTGCTGACGCAGAGCGAGTACATGGCGCTGTGCGTGAGTTGCGCGTTGGAGATCACAAGCGTCGTCGTACGCGCGCCGCTGATGCCTGCGCCGTCCCGGATATCAACTCCGTTCGATCTCCATTGATAATTGAACGGTGCATACCCGGTGGCCGCTGAACTGAAGGTGGCGCGTTCGCCTTGTTCTACAGCCAGGCTGACGGGTTGCAACGTGAAGCGCGGCACGGTGGGCGTAAACGAGAATTGATCCACCCAACCGCGATCCTGGCCCGCGACGCCGATGGCATCCTTGGAATATGTCCACCGCAGGACATGATCGCCTTCCGGCACGTTTGCGATGAGGGTCTGCTGCCATCCGGCTTCGCCGGAGAGTTGCCCAAAGTTGTTATTGTCCACGGAGAAAGTCAGAAAGTCGTGCGACAGCTCGGATGAAGTTCTCCACCAGAACGCAACGTTGCCCGGTCCGGTGACCGTGGCTTGCATCGATGCGGATTTATTGTCACCGATCGCCGGGCTGCGCGCCGCGTCCACGCCATCGTGCGTCACATTCGTCTGGCCGATCCACGGCGGTGTGCCGGTGGCCCAGATGATGTTCGTCGTATCCAGCGCGGGCGCCAGCGGCAGAACGGGAGCGACGGTGATCTGCGCGTTCGAACTGATGACGATGCCTCCAATATTGCTGACCAGAAGCGAGTAAGCGCCGCTCTGCGTCAACTGCGCGGCCGTGATGCGCAATGTTGGCGTCGTGGCACCGCTGATGTTGCCGCCGTCGTTCATTGCCACGCCATTGTAGCGCCAGCGATACATGACCGGCGGAACCGCACGCACGCCCGCCGAGACAATTGTGATCGATCCCACGTCAACCAATTGCGATGGCGGCTGATTGGTAATCAGGGGCGGCGCGGGAGCGAACGCCACTTCGTCCACGAAAACTTGATCGGTGCCATTGGTGAGCAGTGCGTCCTTGGCGTACTCCCATTGCAACACCGAGGGACCCTCGCCGAGCGTGAATGACTTCTGTTGCCACGCAACAGTTCCGGAGATTTGCGTTCGCACGATGTCATTGATCTTGAACTTCAGGAAGTCGGCGTTCAGTTGAGTGGAGGCGCGCCACCAGAAACTGACCGTGCCCGGACCAGTCAACGTGGTGCGCATCCACGATGTATGGCCGTCATCTGTGTAACCGGGCCGCGCGCATTGGGTGCCATCGTGACTGCCCGAAGTGGTGCCGATCCACCACGAATAACCTCCCGTTTCCCAAACCCACGCCGGTGTGTTCAATGCCGGAGCCAGCGGTAACGAAGGATTCACGCGCAGGTAAATCACTTCGCTCAGATGCGACCCGGCCTCGTTCGCCACTTCGCAGATGTAGAAGCCGGTCTTGTCCGGTTGCGCATTGGATAGGATCAGCTTGGGCGACGTAGTCGCACCCAGCACCGTGGCGCTTTCCGTCAGGTTGGACCCATTCTTGCGCCATTGATAGGTCAAGGGAAGCGTGCCGGATGCTTCGACGCGGAAGCGCGTGGTGGTCCCCTGTTCAACGATGTTCGTATTCGGCGCGGTGTTCGTTACTTCGGGAGAAATCGCCAGGAACTCGAGACGATCGAGCCAGCCGCGATCACGGCCTGCGCTGCCGGATGCGTCCTTATTGTATTCCCAACGCAACAGTGCGCCGTTGGTGGAAATGGGGATCGAGCGCTGTTGCCATCCGACTTCGCCGGAGATTCTCGCCTGCTCGGCACCGTTGATCAGGAAGCGCAGGTAATCGTGGTTCGTTTCGCTGGACACCTTCCACCAAAACGTCAGCGCGCACGAAACGGGCAGCGTCGTTTGCACCCAGTTCGATGCCCGGTTGGCGACCGGCGAGCTTTGCGCGGCGTCGAACTGGTCCTTTGTTTCCACTGTCTGACCGATCCAGGGAGAATAGCCGCCGGTGAACCACAGGAGATTCGTTCGATCGGTGTCGAGCGCGATGGGTAATGACACAGTCTTAAACACGCTGAGGAAAACCTGTGTGCTGATATCGAGACCGTAGGCGTTGCGTACCGTCACGTCGTACAAACCGCTCTGTTCGGAACGCACATTGAACAAGCGCAGCGTGGGTGAGTTTGCGCCCAGAGTGTTGATGTCGTCGCCGAGATTCTGTCCCTCGAACCGCCATTGGTAACTCACGGGCGCCGTTCCAAGCGCGTCCGTGGAGAACGTCACCGTGACGCCGGGATTCACACTCAGGCTCACAGGTTGCAGAACGAGCAGCGGAGGCGTCGGCGCGTTGTTCGGAATAAAATCCACTTCATCGAGCCAGCCGCGATCGAGTCCGCTCGTGACGATCGCATCTTTGTTGTAGCTCCACCGCAACGTCAGGTCGCCGGGTGGCAACGGGATCGACAATTTTTCCCAATCGACGATGCCGGAGATGCGCGCCTGTTCCACACCGTTGATCGAGAAAATCAGGAGGTCCGCATTCGTCTGCGAAGAAACCTTCCACCAGAAGCGAAGCGTGCCGGGCCCTGTGATGCGGGTTTGGATCCATGCGTTGCTGCCGTTTGCCACCGCGCCGCTTTGAGCGGCAGCTTCGCCGTCGTGGGTCACATTCGTCTGCACGATCCACGCGCCCGACGGCGATGTCGTCCATTCGAGATAGGGCGCGTTCACCGCGTCGCCGAGATTCAGCTTCGGCACCACGATCAGTTGTGCGTTCACGCTGAGGGTCGATCCGCCGGTGTTGCTGACTTCCACGGAGTACACACCCGACTGCTCAGGTTGCACGTTCGCGAGAGTCAACGCTGCGGTCGCCGTGCCGCTCACGCCATCTCCGTCGATGAGATTCGTTCCATTGAGACGCCATCGAAACGTGAGGGGCGCGCCAGAAGCCGACACGGTGAATGTTACGTTCGTTCCTTCCAGAACCACCCGGCTGATCGGTTGACTGGTGATCACCGGAGGAGTGAGAACAGTCAATGTGGCGTTGGCGCTCGGCGCATTCCCCACGGCGTTGCTCACGACCACGGAATAGGGGCCGCCCCGCGCGACCTGAACATTGTTGATCTGCAACGTGGGCGAAGTGGCGCCGCTGATATCGCCGCCGTTGGCCAGGGCCACGCCATTGAAGCGCCATTGGAAACTCAGGGGTGCCGAACCAGCCGCCGTCGCGCTGAAGGTTGCCGTGCCGCCAAGAGCAATGGATCGATTCGTCGGCTGAGTAACAATCGTTGGCAGGGTGCTGATGACCAAGGTCGCCGGAGCGCTCGTGACACTGCCGGCGGCATTCGTGATCACGACGCTGTAGCTGCCGATGTTCGACGCGCCAACATTGGTGATGCGGAAGTTGGTCGAAGTGACGCCGCTGAGATTTCCGGCGCTAACCAGATTTGTTTCGTTCAACTGCCACTGATACGCGAGCGGCGCGGTGCCGATGGCTGAGAGGATAAAGTTCGCAGTGCCTCCAGCGAGCAGGTTCTGGCTCGCAGGCGGGCTCGTGATCACAGGCGCAGTGATGACGCTCAAGTTCGCCACGCTGCTGGTCACACTGCCGGCAGAGTTCGCCGCCACAACTGCATACGTTCCTTCCGACGCCCCACTGGCGTTGGTGATAATAATGTTCGTGGCCGTGACGCCGTTGATGCCGACACCGTTCGCGAGCGGCGCACCGTTAAACAACCACTGATACGTCAGTGGTGCAGAGCCGACCGCGATCGCGCTGAAGCTGACACTTGCCGGAGCGACGACAGTTCTATTGACCGGTTGAATCGCGAATACCGGCGAAGTCGGCGTGTTCGTGGCGACGAATATGATTTCATCCACCCAGCCGCGATCCTGTCCGCCGGAGACGCTGTTATTTTTCGTGTAGCGCCACTCGATGATTTGATTGCCGGCGCCGATCGGCAACAGGCGCCATGTCCAATCGACTTCACCGAAGGTGCTTGCCTGTTCAGTGCCATTGATGACGAGACGCAGACGATCATTCGTCTCTGACGACACCTTCCACCAGAAGCTCAGCGTGCCCGGGCCGACGACAGTGGTTTGAAACGAGTTCGTCTGGCTGTTGCCGATGCGTCCGCTGCGCGCGGCGTCGGTGCCGTCATGGCTGACACCGGTCTGGCCCACCCACGGCGGATTTCCGTTGGTCGTCCACGTGAGCGACGGAGCGTCGAGCGCTTCGGCGAGCGGCACGAGTTCGGTCACTTGCAGCAGAGCGTTCGAGCTAAACACGCCGCCAGCGGGATTGCTGACGAGCACGGCGTACGTTCCGCTTTGCGCAGCCGAAACATTGGACACCGTCAGCGTCGCGCCTGCGGCACCTGGAATATCGACGCCATTCCGCTGCCATTGATAACGCAGCGCGGGTGCCCCGCTCGCGCTGGCGGCGAACATCGCAGTCGCTCCCGGATCAAGATTCTGATCGAGTGGCTGCGCAGTGATCACCACGGGAGCCGGCGCTACCTGCACCTGATCCACCCAGCCACGGTCCTGGCCGGATGAGATCGAACCGTTCTTCAAATAGGTCCAGCCCAACGTCTGCGTGCCGGCACCCAAACTGAACGTGCGTTGTTCCCAATCCACTTCGCCTGAGATGCGCATCTGTTCCGTGCTGTTCACAAAAAACAGAAGACGGTCGTTGCTCGGCTCGGAAGAAACTTTCCACCAGAACGTCAGTGTGCCCGGCCCGCTCACGGTGGTTTCGAACGAGGCCGTTTGATTGTGCGTGATCGACCCGCTGCGCGCGGCATCCACGCCGTCATGGATCAACAACGCCTGCCCGAACCACGGTGCGTTCCCTGACGTGGTCCACGTGAGATTTGTGGCCTCCAGCGCGTCACCCAGCAAAACGGCGGGTATCACGTTCAACGACGCAGGCGCGCTCGCCACGCTGCCGCCAATGTTCCCAACGATGACCGAATACAACCCCGCCTGAGCCGGCAACACGTTGGACAAAGTCAGCGTGGCCGTGTGCGTGCCGCGAATGAGAGTGCCGTCGGAAAGTGCAATGCCGTTCAGCAACCATTGATACGAGAACGGTCCCTGGCCAGTCGCTCCGATGGCGAACGTCGCGATTCCGCCTTCGTCCGCATTCTGGTTTGCGGGCTGACTGGTGATCGCCGGCGGCGTGGGCACATAAACAATTTCATCCACCCAGCCACGATCTAATCCCCCCGTGATGCTGGAGTTTTTGGAATAGCGCCAACGGAAATTGTGACTGCCGGCCGAGAGATTGAGCGAACGCCATTCCCAATCCACTTCGCCTGAGATGCGGAATTGTTCGTTGCCGTCCAGATACAGGCGCAGGCGATCGCTCCCCGGTTCCGACGACACTTTCCACCAGAAGCTCAGCGTGCCTGGCCCGACAAATGTGCTTTCGAAGTAAGCCTCGCCACCGTCGGCCACCGGCGCGTTCTCTCCCGCGTCGAAACCATCGTGAGTCACATTGGTCTGGCAGCGCCATGCGTTCGCGCTGCTGAACTGCCAGTTGAAATCCGCTTCGAGTGATTCAGCGAGAGAACAGAGCCCGAGCACATCGGCTGAGGCGTCAGCAAAGCTCGTGGGCAAAGCGCGACCGAGCACGTCCACCAAGCGTCGTGCCACGGGCGCATCGCAGAACGAAACGGGAGTGCTGGCGCGCCCATTGATGACGAGCGCACTCAAACAAACCTGCACGGTTGCCGGCACCGTCGAGGTCAACGTGGTCCCCGGCGGCAAAGCGATGGTGAATCCGATTCGGCCGCGTGGAGCATCGCTCGTGTTCACGTTCAACGTGGCGTTGGCCCATGTGCCTGCCTGTAGTTTGGCGCTGCGATACCTCAGCAGGTTCGTGTCGATACAGATGCTGAAAGCGAGAGTGTTTTCGCCGCCGTGGGGCAGCATCGAAATCGAGAGGCAATTCGTCTGCCCGCCCGGTATGGCGAGATTCCCGGCTGTTATCGTGCGGACGGCGCTCGCTTGTGAGATCGAGAAATCCTGTTCGCCGATCACGAGCGTAGTGTTTCGAGTGCCACCAGTGTTCGGCGCCACGAAGTAAATGACGTTCCCCGATCCTTCGCCCGTTGCCCCGGAAATGATGGTGATCCACGACGGAACACTCGCGACAGTCCAGGGACAGCCTGATTCCGTTGAGACAAGTAATTCAGCCACACCACCATCTTCTCCGAAAGCTGCCTCCTCGGCACCGATGGTAAAGAGGCATGGTTTGCCGGATTGAATCACGGTCACTATTTGGCCCGCGACCGTGACTGTTGCAGCGCGCGCTTCGCCTCGTGGATTCTGCGAAATCTGGTAAGTGACATGGCCCGAGCCAACACCGTCGAGGCCCGATTCAATCGCGAGCCAGTCGTTCGTGTTGATCACCGTCCACGGGCAGATGCTGCTGGCGCCGATGGTCACGGAACCTGATTGCGCGAGGTAGGAATGCGTCCGGCTCAGCGGCGACACAGTGTACGAACATGCGCGCTGCGAGACTGTGAAAATCTGACCGTTGATCGTGACGATGCCAGTGCGCGACGCACCGGCAGGATTCGGCGCCACCACGTAGCTGAAGTTCGCCGTGTTCGTTCCTGAGCCGCCAAGGACCGTGAGCCATGCATTTGTATTCTGCACCAGCCACGGGCAACCGCTTGCCGTTGTCACCGTGACGGAGCCGGTTTCGGAATTCTCGCTGTGGTTGCGTGCAGTCGAGTTCAACACAAGGTCGCAGTTCGTTCCCCACTGATTCACGGTGAATACGTCGGTGCCGACGACGAGGTTGCCGCTGCGCCGCCCGAACACGCGATTCTCGCCGATCACATAACTCACCGTGCCGGTGCTGACGCCGCTCGCGCCGGACGTGATGGTGATCCATGAATTCGTGTTCACGACCTGCCAGGCGCAACCGTCTTTCGTCGTCACCTTGAAGCTGTTTCCACCCGTGCCGAAGCCGTGAAAGCGATTGGTCGGCGAGAGCGAAATGTTGCACTCCACCGCGTGTTGTCGAATGACGAATCGTTCGTCCCCGATCAGCAACGTGCCTTCGCGCTCGGCGAAGATTGGGTTGGGGAGAACGTTGTAGATCACTGTTCCGGGACCGCTGCCAAAATCGTCAGACAGGAGCGTGATCCAGTCGTTGGTATTCGAAACCGTCCACTGACACTTCGGCCCGACGATTACGTCGATCGATCCGCTGCTGCCGGCGAAACCGTGGAAGCGCGTCAGCGGCGAGAGCGCGGTCGGGCAGATCGTGATATTTACCGCGACCGGCGCCGAGATCGCGACTGCACCGGCCGGATCGGTCATTCGCGCGCGGATCACGTGCGTGCCGAGAGCCAGGTATTGATTCGTGAAGACGGAGGACGTGGTCGGGTCCGTGTCGAAGTTGCCGTCCCCATCGAGGTCCCATTCGATTTCGAGCAAGTCCCCGCCGCCCTCGGAGTCGAACGTTTCAGACGCATCCATCACGATATCCTGTCCGATGCCCGCGACCAGTGGTCGCACGATGATGAAGGGCTGGGGTGAGCGATTGAACGTGGCCCGCGGGTAAATCAGTGTTTCCGAGTCGCGACGATTTCCTTGTCGATCGAACACGGTGATCGCGTAGCGATTCGTCACTTCAGGATCGAAGTAGGGAATCGAGAATGATTGCGATGCATTCAATCCGCTCAACACCACTTCCTCCACGACACGCATTTCACTGTCGCGTTCCCACGTCAGCAGCGCGGCGTGCAACGCTTTGTCGTCCGCGGCATCGAAGCTGATCTGGAGCAATCCGCGCACGGGAGTTTGCTCGCCGGTGGTCCTCATCGTGAGCGTGGGCGGAGTGATGTCCGTGGCGAGGCGCCCGGGATTGAGGAACGGATTCACGTCCAGCGCCAGCGCGGAGGCATGGGAAAGCGCGCAGAAATTGTATGGGTAAATCTTCGGATAGAACACGCCGCGAATGCCGCGGAAGCCGTAGCCCATGACGTTGCCATTGAAGTTTTCGTCATTGCGGTAATCGGGGTCAAGGCCCAGTGCTTCACCCAGACTATGCAGTCCACTTCCCAGCGCCGACGAGCTGATCGCGCTCAACGACACACCTTCGAACCATGGAAATGAAACTTCATCGACGAGCGGGAATGGACCGATCTCGGGAATGACGAACTCGTGGTACTGCAGAGTGTTCGTGTGGTAGATCGATTGCAGCAGCGCAAGCTGTTCGCTGCCGAGCATCGTCCAGCCGCCATCGCCCTGGGCGCCGGCGATGCGCGTTCCGAATTGAAAGCTGCCGCTGATCCCGCCGTCCGGGAATTCGATGTGCGTTTCGGGAATAAGCCACCAAATCTGTTCGGGCGTGCCGACCGGCAGACCGGCGGCGCGGGCTGCATCGAGCACGCGTCCACCGTAAGCATCCCCGCGCAGAAAACTGTCCGTCTCCGACACCGGGAGCACGTGAATGAATGGCGTCGCGCCGTCCGCTTCCATTTCCAACGTAAATGTTTTCGGACCAAACCCGTTGCGCTCCATCTGGACGGCGAGCCAGTTCTGATAGAGCAGCAGCGTCTTGCGCAGCGTGTCGACGGCGTGCGCTTGTGCTGTGCGATTGGACGGGATGATGTATGCGACACGAAGGATCGCGTTGCTCGACCTGGTCGCAATGTCGATGGGAACGCGGTTCGTCACGGACGTGAATGTGTCTTCATCATCGGGAGTAAACGCGACTGTCAACATCTGCGCATTGCCTGCGGGCAGCACGGAGCCGGCGGGTGGCGCATAAACAAATCTGCCGGCCACCGACGCTACGGCGTTGAGTTGTACGCTGCTGAGCGGCGCGCCGAAGAGGAGCGGCGACGGCGCGGCCCACGTCAGTTTCGGCACACGCTTGCCACCAAGGGTGACGTCTAGCGTGACGCTGTTGCCCGCTGGATTGTATCTCGTGGCGTCGCTTGGATTGAAGGCGGCTGTGAGTGTGTACGTGCCGCCGGCGAGAATGGTTCCGAGCGGCGGCGTGAATGCGAAATTGCCTGACGCATTCGCCGTTGCGCTCAATTGAGTCGCGCTCAACGGCGTGCCTTGTTCGATTGGCGCAGGATTGCTCCACACAATTTGCGGCGTGCCTTTGCCGACGTTGATCGAGGCTGTGCGTGTGGCTGAATCGTAGTTGTTCGTGTCGCTCGGCGTGAACGTGACGGTGAGAGTTTGATTGTTGCTGACGTCGAGCAGTGTGCCGGAAGGAGGGGCGTAGATGAAATCGCCGGGCACATTTGCCGACGCGTTCAATTGCGTTCTCCCGAGCGGCGTGTCGTAGCTGAGCGGCGCGGGATTCGCCCAAGTGATGACCGGCGTCCCTTTGAACACCTCGATCGTGACGGTCTGTGTGACCACGTTGAAGTCGATGAGATCGTTTGGCGTGAAGATCACTTTCAGAACCTGTCCGGTGCCGACATTCAGAATAGTCCCAGCGGGCGGATCATACGCGAACACGCCCGGCGCATTCGCCGAGGCGTTGAGTTGAGTCGCACTGAGAGAGGTGCCGTAGGCGATGGCTTCAGGATGCGCCCACGTCAGCAACGTGCCCTGCACACGCATGAATGAAGGACCGACATTGTTCGTGGTGAGCGGAGGATGGATTGGCGCGGCGGCAGAAAGTTGGTCGCAGCCAATGTCTTTCACGCTGGAGCGAACGTCGCCTTCGAAGTCGTTCGTTGCAAAGTTGTAGGAGCCTTGTGCATTTCCGAGCGCCGGACTGCTGAGGCTGGGGCGCCAGAGACCATCCGCAGTCATGGCGAACAACGGATTGACTCGCGACGTGCCGTCGTTGGTTGTGATCCCCAGCGTCGCGCCAAAGAAGATGTTTCCCTGCCACAACAAATTCTCCGGCGTGATGCGCTGATCAATGATCTTGCCAGCCGGTTGCGACACGATGTTGTTCGCGATGACGCAATCGATCGGCGGCAACGTCGTAACGTTGGTCGCTCCCGCGAGCGTCCCGGACAAGCCAATCACGAACGCGTTGGTGCAGTTCACGAAGGTGTTGAACGCCACCGTCGCGCGATGGACCTGGAAGTAGCCATTGAGCGGGCTGGACGCCATGCCCTGCATGATCGCAAGCGGGGCGCGGGAGGCAGTGCCGGCGAGATCGACGAAATAGTTGTTGTACACGGTGTGATCGTCGCCAATGATGCGAACACCGCCGGTGAGAGGCTTGTGATTGCCGAAGAAGTAATTGCCTTCCACCACGCTACCGTTCCCGTGGCGCAGACAAAGGGAGCCTTCGCATTCGACGAAGGTGTTGTGACGGAAAGTGTTTTCGAGTGATTTGCTGGAGATGATTTCTGCGTCGCCATTGCAACGCTCGAAATAGTTCTCCTCCACCGTTGTGCGCGATTCATTGAACGACACATCAGAAGTGCCAATGCGGATCGACTCGCCGCCGTTGACGCCGAGTGCCGGGCGGAAGCCGAAGTAGTTGCGTGAGATCACGTGATAGTTCGGAGTGTTCGGACGTGCATCGACCCACACCACCAGCGTTGTGCCGGCGTTTGTCTTGCCGCGGAAATAGCAATACTCCACGCGATTGCTTGCGCCGTAGAGGCCGACCCATTTGGTGTCGGCAGCCATATCAGGCGGATTGTAGTCGATGATCGAGCAGTTGATCAGGCGGCAATGATTCGCGACGGCTGCACTGGACTCCTGAAATGAAATCACTTCGCCACTGGTGCGATAGCCGTTGGCGAAAACGAGGCCATCGACGACAAGATGATTTCCCGAAATGCGAAGGCGCGATTGTCCGGTGAGCTGGACGCGTCCCAGGGTTTGCGCCCGCAATGTGACCGGATGCGACGCCGTTCCATTGGCCGAGAACAGAATGTCCGCGTCGGCCCAGGCGCCGTCCTGCATCACGATGATGTCGCCGGGTTGTGCCTGCGTGATCGCGGTCGAGAGTTGAAACGAATGGGTGACCTGCAATTCGGAAGCCCGCAGCGCGACCGCGAAGAGGAACCAACAACACAAGAAACGTTTCACAGGCTCACCTCAAACTGTGCGACCGCTTGGGTGATGGCTGCGTCCTGGAACGTGATGAAACCGTTCGCATCGGCGGTGTAGCTGGTCGCGATGCCGTTTTTGAAAACATCGTATTTCGTGCCCGGTGCGAGGTCGCCGATCTTGTACGTGATGCGCGTCGTGCCCGGCCCTGCCTGCGTGAGCCAGCGTTTCGGGAGCAGGGTCGGGATATTCCATGTGGTGATGGTCACTTTCACGTTTCCCGCATTGGGGATCACATTCAGGTTGCGCATCTGCACGTACGACGTCTTCTCGATTTGAGTGCTCGTGAGCGTGAGTTGGGTTTCCTTCGCCGTCGCGGTGCTCGCGAGGCCCGTCTCCTCCGGGTCGAAAAGTCGGCCGCTGCTGTCGGAGAAAGTCACGCTGCTGAACAGGTCTACCTGCATCGAGAGCGCCGCCTGGTTCCGGACGATGGCCGTGCACGGGGAGTCGGGAAGTCCTTGCAAGCTGAGCGTCACATCGCGTGGCAGCGAATTACTCTCGAAACGGTTGCGCAGCCCATTGAAGAAACGGATCGGGCCGCCGTTCGCATCGAAAATATTTCCGGCGAACACATTGTCGTCCGAGACGGTGAGGAAGATGGGCGCGCCCATGTTGTGGTGAATGCGGTTCCCGACAAAGCGATTGCGCTTGGGGTGGCCATCGTCGCCGGGGAAGGGGAGATCGCCGCCATTGTAGAGGTACAAACCAAAGTTCAGCCCGTCACCGAATTCGTTATTCTCGATGACGTTGTCCTGCGCGCCGACGCTGAGACGGATTCCGGCGTTGAAATTCCGCAGGCACACGTTGCCGCGAACCGTCGTGCGGCGGTTGTCGAACAGCGCCACGCCCGAGTCGCCATTGCCGATGCAGCGATTGTTCTCGATCAATGAGTCATCGCAGTAGCGGTGCAGCATGATTCCATTCTTGCCGTTCGCCCACGCGACGTTGTTACGGATGATAATGTTGTTGCAGCGCTGCGACGCGATGATGCCGTGCCAGCCGTTGTGATGGACGTTGTTGCCTTCGATGACGAGGTAGTCGGAGTCGTCGTGCGGGTCGAAGCCATAACCGACGTTGTGATCCAACTCGTTGTCAGTCATTCGCATGCCGTAAGCTCCGTAGGAGTACATCCCAAAATAGTTGTGGTGCAGGCGGCTGTGGGTGATGTCGCCGTAAACATTGACGAGATTGTAGAGGTTCGTGAGCGCGCCGACGTTGACGTGCTTGGGTTCGATCACCTTCCAAACAAGCCCGTAAGCCTCCGCATCGTGCGAGCCGAGGTAGCCCACGTCGCTGTCGATGACGTCCATGCGCGACTCGTGCGGAGTAATGCCATCGTCATCGAGACTCGAACGGACACGAATGAACGCGCGGCGCAGGGCGCCAGATTCCGTGTCGGGACCATTCGCGTCATCGTCCCACGACGTGATGGAAGTGCTGCGAATGTCCAGTGTGCCCCAGTCAGCGCTCAGGTAAACGAACGCGTTGGACTCCCCGGTGTTGTTGCTCTGCAAGCGAAGTTCGTTCACGTCGCCGCCGATCTTCGTGCCGTGCAGGAGGAGCTTTCCGCCGTTCTCCACGACGAGGTTGGCGCGCAGGTGCCAGATGCCGGGCGCGACCTGGGTGAGCGGCGCGCTGGGCATTCCGGTCTTCACATCGCTCAAGGTCACGGTGCCCGGTCCGGTGACGTAAATGCGATAGGAACCCTGCGACCAGCGATAGCTGACAGCGAACGCGTGCGTCGAAGATAGCAGGCAACAAACGGCGACTATCCAGCCCAGATGAGCAAGCGGCGGCCTTCCGCTTTCCCTGTGACGGAAAGCAAAGCGTTTTGATTGTTCGGGCATGTGACTGATTTCCCGAGTCGCCTGAGCAAGATGCCGCGTATCGAATGGCGATGTGCAGCCGGCGTTTGTGTGATCCCGAGACGAATTGGCATTTGGTCTCGCGACTCAAGTGCCGCCCCAACGACACTTGCTCACTCAAAGCAACTCGTTCTCCAGACTAGAGACTTGGCGCAATGCGGCAATGGGGCTGATCCCGGCACGAAACGAGTGGGTGCGACTACTTAGTTGATTGCCCGATACGCCGGGTCACGCGCATGTAATGAAACAGATATTGCTGCGCGTAGCCTGCGTTGGGTCCGAAATGTGTGGCAGTAAAGCGCGTCAGGCGTTTGGCCGAGACGCGACGTTTTGGGAAGTACAGTTGCTGGAGCGCTTTCATCACCCACACGTCAACAGGGAAGGCTTGTTGGAATCCGTAAGCGAAGAGGAGCACGCAGTTCGCGATCTTGTTGCCGACACCGGGAAGTTTCAAAAGTCCTTCGCGCGCGTCTTCGACGCTGAGTGAATGCAGTCGGTCGAGATCGATTTCCCGGTTCGCGATCATCTTCGCGGTGCGCAAAAGATTCGGGGCTCGGAAACCCATTTTGCATCCGCGCAATTCTGCCTCCGCGCACGCAGCCAGACGCTCGGCAGTGGGAAATGAGAAGGCGGGTGCGTGCGCAATGGGAACGACAAGAGAATCGCCGAGGCGCTCGCACAGCAGGGCCACGATCTGCTGGATTTGCACAATCTGTTTCGTCGAAGAAAGGATGAAGGATGCCAGGCATTCCCATGGATCCTGCCGCAACAAGCGGAGGCCACGGCACGCCGTGGTGGCGGTGCGCATGGGCTCATCGTCGGGGAAAGTTCGGAGGACGCTCGGGAGATCGATGTTGATTTGCAGGTAATCCGACAGCCACTGCCAATCGCTTGTAGATGCGGCGGTGTCGGCGAAAATGCCTGCGTCACGTTGTTGCAATCGAACCCAGCGATGATTCACCACGCTCTCCCACCAGCCGTTGCGCTCGACCCATCGAAACGCCTGGCCCGATTTCAACGTCGCTGCGAGATCATAGTCGCGTACGGCAAAGCAATGCTGGCACGTGGGATCGAGCATCAGAGCAAGTCACGGCACGCGAAGATTTGCACCCGGTGCAACACGCGCCCGCGATATACGACGGGGAAATGGCCGACTTCAGTGACGGAGGCGAACGATTTCACGATGTCGGGCGGGGCCGGTTCCGCCTTGCTCTTCTGCTGGACGTAGAGCGCGTTCTGACCGCGGCGCGTGTCTCGGTACGTCGGCCAGAAATAAAACTGGCTCTTCGGCCGTGGAATGTAGCGCATGTAAACGATGGGCGTGCCGGTCACAGTGGTCTTCGCCTCCGGCATGTAGAACGAAAGCAAACCTGTCGTGCCGTAATGCCCGCCGATGACGAACGCTGGTGTGCCTTCTGCCGCGAGCCTGGCGTATTCGCGCGAGACGATCCGCGCCATCGTGTTCCAACCGCGCACGCGCCGAAGCGGATCGACTTTCTCGCGCAGCGGCCCGGCATCGAAATGGGCGCGGAGTTTGTTCGCCGTGCGGATGAATGGATCGCTTTCGTGCAGCACGGCAACGGCGAAGATTCCAACAAAAATAGAGACGGCGAGCACCGTGCGAATGTGTTTCGATCCTGCCCGCTCGCGCTCCTCCCAGAACAACACGGCCAGACAAAATAGCGGAATGATCGACGCTGCGATCCAGTTAATCTGAACGGATGAGTGGATGGTGTAGGCGAGATAGACGAGAAACAGCGGCGCACCCATGGAGAAAAAATAACGGAGCAGCGCCGTGCGGTCGCTGGTGACGTCTCGTCGCCGCCAGATGGCGATCACCGCCCAAACCACCCCGATGAAGAAGATCGGATGCATCAACCCCGCCGTGCCTCCGAGAAAGCCGGTGAAGTTCGATGGATTCCATTTCCATCCTTCATCGAGCTTCGCGTCCGTCGCGACATGTGTGGCCGTGATCCATTGGTGCTGTGAATTCCAGACGATCACTGGCAAGGCGCAAACGACGTTCACGACCAAAGCCAAATAGGGCCCGGGCTTTCTCAGGTGGACACGCGCCGGCTTCCACAGCGCGAAGAACACTGCCCAGCAAAGCCATTGCAGGAGCGCCGTGTATTTGCTGAGGAAGGCGAGGCCCATCCACAACCCGACGAGCAGCCAATCGCGAGTTCTTCCCTCGCGCAGTGCGCGCCAACCCGTAGCCATTGCGAGCGTCCAGAAGAGCACGAGCAGGGGATCGACGGTCATCAAGGTGGAACCGACCGCGAGCAGTGGCGTGACGTTGACCATCACGACGAGCCAGAACCCGGCGCGGGCATTCACGTGCCGGGCGAAGAAGCGCAGCATCACGAGGCTGCCGATGGCCGCACAGACGGGAGAAAAAAATCGCACGCCCAGTTCGCGGTCCCCGAACAGATGCGTCCCGAGCCATTGCACGTAGGCGATGAGCGGCGGCTTGCTGAAATACGAAAGTGCGAGGTGCTTCGACCAAAGCCATTGATACGCTTCGTCCTCGCTCAATTCGATGCGACCGCTGGCGAGAAACGCGACCCGGCCCAGAAACAGCAGCGTGATCAGCCCGTAGCCGAGACGGAGCCAATGGGAATCGGGAGTGATGAGCGTTGAAATTTGAGAGTTGAGAGGTGATTCACGAAGGAGCAGCGAGGGCAATCTCTGTTGCCACACTGGAAAAAATCTTTTGCCGACAAGCCGCCACAACGCATCCACAGCGAACACGATCGCCGCGCCGTATCCCGCACCGATGATCGCGCTGCCGAGGACATCGCTCGGGTAATGAACGCCGTTGTAGATGCGCGAGAATCCGACGGTGCATGCGAGCGGCACCATGAAGCGCAACGTGCGGCGAGAATACATGGCAGCAACCATCGTGGCGGCGAACCAGTTCGTGGTGTGGCCCGAAGGAAAACTTCCGGAGGTGCTGCAGCCAGCGCGGCGGTAAACGTTGGTCGCATCGAGGGTGCGGCTCTTCTTCATCGGCAGGTTCACTCCGTCCAAAGTGATGCATGGGCGCGGCCGCGCGACGGCGTGCTTCATCGAGTTGGTGATCCATCCATCACCGACCGGAATCACGATCGCGAGCATCAGCACACAAAGGCGTCCCCGCGTGCCGCCGCGCCAGATGGCCGCGATCGCGCAGAGGATCAGCGCCGGCCAGAACCACGCGTTGCCCGCGAAGAACGGCATGAACGAATCGAAGAACGAATTCGACAGCGTCCCGTTGATGAAACGGAACAGCGCGACGTCGATCGAAGTGAGCCAGGACACGCGGCGACGTTAGGCGTTGGTGCTCAAGCGTTGCAAGTGGGGGAGTCGGGTTGCGCCAATCACCGTGAAGAGAACGCTGACGTTCCGCCTTGCCACTCGCAGACAGAAACTGAAACCCTCCAAAGCATGGACTGGTTCTACGCCAACAACGGCCAGCAGGCCGGCCCCGTAACTGAATCCACCCTCGACGAACTCGCCCGCACCGGAGTCATCAAGCCCGACACGCTCGTGTGGCGGCAGGGCATGGCGAGCTGGCTTCCGTACGCGTCCGCGCGGGGCGGTGCTCCGGCAGTGAACGCACCGCCCGTGTTCGATCAAGCACTGTGGGCCGAGTGCAACCATCCCTTCTCGAAAAATGATTTGCTGCGCTTCGACAACGCCTACGTCTGCGCCGGCTGCAAACCAACTTTCATCCAGCGCATGCGCGAAGGCGTCGGTCCTGTCGGCGGACTTGCGTGGCGCTCGGGAAATCTTCTCGTGATGCGGCGTGAAGCTTCGTTGCCGGACCGGTGCGTGAAGTGCAACTCCGCGGCGGGCGGTCGCAAGCTGACGCGCAAACTTTCGTGGCACTCGCCGTGGCTTTACTTGCTGATTCCTGTCGGCCTTCTTATTTATGCCATCATCGCCACCATCCTCAGCAAGCGGGCGCGGATCGAGATCGGATTGTGCGAAGATCACTACAACACCCGCAAACGCGACGTTCTGATTGGTTGGATGTCATTCCTCTTGTCCATCGTGCTGTTCGTGGCCGCCGGATATTTCAGCAACGGCTGGCTGGCCTTCGCAGGCGTCGGACTGCTGCTCGGCGGGATTATTTACGCTATCGTCCGCACGCCGATGATTTCGCCCAAACGTATCGACGACAGCTACGTTTGGCTCAAGGGTGTGACACCCGCTTTCATCGCAGAGTTGCCTGCGTTCCCTGGTCCGAGGTAGAAGTGCGCGTTCCCAAACGCACCACTCATGAATAACTTCGTGGCCGAACTGATCGGGACCGCGCTCCTCGTCCTCCTGGGCGACGGCGTTGTCGCAAACGTTCTTCTCAACAAATCCAAAGGCAACGGTGGCGGATGGATCGTCATCACCGCCGGATGGGGCTTCGCCGTAATGGTCGGGGCTTATTCGGTCGGCGCAATCAGCGGCGCTCATTTGAATCCCGCTGTGACGATCGGTCTGGCATCGATTGGTAAATTCAGTTGGGCAGAAGTGCCGACATACGTCGCGGCGCAAATGATCGGCGCAATTCTCGGCGCCATCGCCGTCTGGCTCGCATACTTGCCGCATTGGGGAATCACCGAAGACAAAGCCGCCGTGCGCGGCGTTTTTTGCACCGCGCCCGCAGTGCGCAAGCCGGCACTGAATCTCATCACTGAAATCATCGGCACGATGGTTCTTGTGATCGGTGCGCTGGCGATTCCTTCCACGCGTAATTTGATCGAAGGCTCTGGTCTGGGTAATGCCCTCGGTCCGCTTCTCATTGGTTTCCTTGTATGGTCGATTGGCTTGTCGCTGGGCGGCCCGACCGGTTATGCGATCAATCCCGCACGTGATCTCGGCCCGCGCATCGCTCACGCGCTGCTGCCGATTCCTGGAAAGATCCATTCGGACTGGGGCTACGCGTGGGTTCCAGTGGTTGGCCCGCTGATCGGAGGAACGCTCGGTGCGTTGCTCTACAAACTGGCGTGGGGTCTTTGACCGGAGCGCAGAGTTCCAGCCCTGCACAAACAATCTCAACTCGCGGAGTTTGAACTCCGCGTTCCAATTATGAAATGCATCCTCGCTCTCGACCAAGGCACCACCAGTTCCCGCGCGATCGTATTCGCTCACGACGGCAGCGTTCTTTCCGTGGCGCAAAAGGAGTTTCGCCAAATCTTCCCGAAGCCCGGCTGGGTCGAACACGACGCGAATGAAATTTGGGCGACCCAATCGAGCGTCGCTGCTGAAGCCCTCAACAAGGCGCGCTTCACCGCCAACGACGTGGCCGCCATTGGCATCACCAATCAGCGCGAGACAACCGTCGTGTGGGATCGCGCCACGGGAAAGCCGATCTGCAACGCCATCGTCTGGCAGGATCGGCGCACCGCGGCAGTCTGCGACAAACTGAAAGCGCGCGGCCTTGCGAAGTCGATCACGCGCAAGACGGGCCTCGTCGTGGACGCGTATTTCTCGGGCACAAAGCTCCAGTGGATTTTGAAAAATGTTCCCGGTGCGATGGCGAAAGCGCGCGCGGGCGAACTCGCCTTCGGCACCGTTGACTCGTGGCTTGTGTGGAATCTTACCGGCGGACGCCAGCACGTCACCGATCCGAGCAACGCTTCGCGCACGATGCTCTTCAACATCCACACGGGCGATTGGGATGATGAGTTGCTGAAAATGTTCGGCATCCCGCGCTCGGTATTGCCCGAGGTGCGTGACTCCAGTGAAGTTTACGGTGAAACAAATCTGTTCGGCAGCGCGATCCGCATCGCAGGCATCGCTGGCGACCAGCAGGCGGCGCTTTTTGGCCAGGTCTGCACCAAGCCTGGCATGGTGAAGAACACGTACGGCACTGGCTGCTTCATGCTCATGCACACCGGCGCGAAGCCGATCGCGTCGCGGAATCAATTGCTGACGACTGTGGCGTGGCGTATCGGCGGACGCACAGAGTACGCGCTCGAAGGCAGCATCTTCATCGCAGGTGCAGTGGTGCAATGGCTGCGCGATGGGCTCGGAATCATTGCGTCGTCGCGCGACGTCGAATCGCTGGCCTCGCAGGTGCCGGACAATGGCGGCGTGTATCTCGTGCCGGCGTTTGCGGGACTTGGCACACCGCATTGGGATCAATACGCACGGGGCGCAATGCTCGGCCTCACGCGTGGCTCGACGAAGGCTCACATCGCTCGCGCCGCGCTCGAAGGCATCGCGTATCAAGTTGCCGATGTGCTGTACGCGATGGAGCGCGACGCAAAAATTCGCCTGAAGGAACTGCGCGTGGACGGCGGCGCGTGCGCGAACAATTTGCTGATGCAATTTCAGGCTGACCTGCTCGGCGTTCCTGTCGTGCGCCCGCGCGTTGCTGAGACGACCGCGCTCGGTGCCGCCTACCTCGCCGGACTCGCCGTCGGTTTCTGGAAAGACAAAAACGAAATCGCGAAGCAATGGCAGCAAGACCGAAAGTTCACCTCATCGATGCGCAGTGTGGAACGCAAGCGTTTGACTGCCGGTTGGGACAAAGCGTTGAAGCGGGCGCAACGCTGGGCGGAATGAATGCGCCGAAACGACGCGCCCTAACCTCCATGTTGCAAAGTGGCGCATCTCTGGCGAAAATGACTGCAATGAAACCGGCTTCGATTCTTAAAAACGGTACAGTGATTGCACTCCCTCCGCTGACGGCCGTGATCGAGAAGGAAAAGAGCTGGTTCGTTTCGCTGTGCCCGGAACTCGGGGTTGCCAGTCAGGGAAAGACACAGAACGAAGCCTACTCGATGCTCGCTGATGCGGTTGAAGGTTGGCTCGAAGTTGCGAGTGCAACCGAAATCAAGCGACGGTTGAAGGTGGGCGCAACTGTCCGGCCGCTCGCTCTGGCAAATGCCTAAACTTCGGCCACTCTCCGCGACCGAAGTCACTCGCATCCTCAAGAGGAATAGTTTCGTTTTCGTCCGACAGACTGGCAGTCATCTCATCTATCGCCGCGAATTGCCGGGTCAAGACAGCGCCACTGTGCCGGTGCCAAACAAGCGGGAGATTCCCGTAGGGACTTTGAAATCCATCATCGACTTGAGCGGACTGGATGAAGATATTTTTCGAAAGAAGTTCCCGTCATCCCGGTAACAATCCAGGCAGTTCGGCTGCATTCGCTGGATATAAAAACCCCGCTCATCACTGAGCGGGTTTCGAAAAGTTAAGAGCCGGATTATTTCTCGCGCTTGGCTTCCCAGTCGCGGCTCATCGGATCGCCACCGTTGCGGCCGGGTGCTTCGATTTTGCCTTTGATGGAGTCGCCATCGACCTTGCCGCTGTATTTGGTCGTGCGCGAATTGCCACCCGCCTCACGCGTGACTTCGAAGGAAATCTCGTCGCCCTTGACCTTGCCATTCGAGATCGCAGTCTCGACCGGAGCGGGCGGGGTGGCAGGCGCGGCATCGCCGCCTTGAGCACGTCGGCCGAACGCCGGCTGTGACAATGTGCCGGTGAGCTTATCGCCGTCAGCCTTCAACGTCAGCGTTGACTTGCGGGGAGTGGCATTCGCCGGAGCATTGCCGCCCTGGCCGCCACGGCCGCCGGCCGCCTGGGTCCAAGACCACTTGCCGTTGACGTCAGCCTTCTTGGCGTCAGCCGCCTGAACAGGCGCGACAATCAGGGCAGCGAGAGCAGCGCAACTGATTGCTGTTGTGATTGATGTGAAAAGATTTCTTTGCATAAACGTTTGTCGAGTTTTCGGTTCCCGTCCCGACGACAATGCCACCATGGCAAGGACGAGACGCTTCAAGCCAAAGACGCGTTGCGTGAGAGTGGGTTACGACAATCTTGCGAGGTATTGCTTGCCGGTCCTGATGGCGTGCGGTTAATTCCCCGCCGCCAGGGCCCATGGAATGCGGACTTACGAACCCCGCCAGGGCCGGAAGGCAGCAACGGTAGTTTGCTCTGCATCCGCCGTGGTCACCCTGGCACTTTCCGCAACCACTCGACCATGCTCGTGATCTGTTTCCGCAATGCCCCGTTGTTCACTCCGAGGCGATACGCGTGATACTCGCCTTTGATTGCGTGATGAAAAAAATCTCCGCCTGCACACTGAACGATCAATCCTCCTGCCGCGATATCCCACAAGCGCACGCCCGGTTCCAGATACGCGTCCATGCGCCCGGTCGCCACGTAAGTGAGTGACAGCGCCGCGCTGCCCATGATGCGAATCTTGCGCACGCGGTGAACGAGATCGTTCATCACCGGGAGCATCTGGTTCAACGTCTTGCGATGTTTGGCGAAGCCGACTGTGACGATCGCTTCCTCCAGCTTCCGGCGTTTGCTCACGGAGATGATGCGCCCATTCAGCCGCGCCTTGCCGCCGAGCGTCGCCGTCCACAACTCGTCCACGAACGGATCGTAAACGACACCCAGCACCGTCGCGTAACCATCCGGCGTGACCGCGCCGCGCGAAACGCGTTCCTGCAATGCGATTGAAACGCACGCATGAGGAATCCCGTAAGCGAAATTCACCGTGCCATCGATCGGGTCCACGACCCACCGCCGCTCACCCTGCGTCTCGCCGGTTTCGCCTTCTTCGCCGAGCACGGGAATCTCAGGAAACACCGCCGCCAATGTGCGCTCGATCAACTTCTGACAACGCACATCCAACTCCAACTTGATGTCATGTTGCGTCGCTTCGTTGACCTTCTTCGTCGCGCGAAAATTCTTCTTCATCACCGCGCCGGCTGACTTGGCGGCGTCGATCGTGACCTTGAGAGCACGTTGCACTTCGGACTGTTTCATTTGCGGCGAGAAGCTACGGCCTTCGCCATCAATTGCGAGTAGCTTCGCCACGGGTTCATCCAGCCAGCCGGGCTTCTTGTCACCCTGTAGCAGCCGACGTGAAGAGGCTCATTCTTCAAAATCAGAAATCGGAAATTGATTGGAGTCTCGTGACCTCGGCTGCTACGCGGAAACGAATTCGAGGACAGTGATGATTTCCAGTCGCAGCGTCTCATGCAGCCGGCGTTCTCCCTCTCCGCATCCGATGGGGAGAGGGCTGGGGTGAGGTGGGCCTGCTTCGCTTCCCCGTCGCCGCTGCGCACGAACGAATCCAGAAACTTCTTCCGGTAATCCATCGTGCCACCGCCGAGGCGCATCGCGCCCCTGAACTGTAGCAGCCGACGTAAGGAGGCTCTGATCATTCCCCGGAATTCAGATGGAGCCTCCTCACGTCGGCTGCTACGGCTCGATCAGCGTCCGGTAAAACCGCCGCGCGCGGTTCGTGCTGGTGAAATCAATCACGTCCCTCTGCTCCGCCGATAGCACGCCATTCGTCAGCAAGAGGCACGGGCCGCCGTCGAGATCGTCCGCGTAATCGACGCGGAAGCCGGTGCCGGGCGCGCCGGACAGCGACACCACGGGGCGGAGATCGAATTGCGTCACAATCACTGAAGCCTTCTCGCTCACCGCCGTTCCGTCCGGCCCCGTCACCACCACGTCATACGCGCCCGCCAGAGACACCGGGGCGCTGGCGATGTTCAGCGTGGCGTTCGTCGCGCCCGCGAGGGCCGCGCCGTTCCGCCGCCATTGATACAGCAACGGCCCGTCGCCGCCCGCCGCCGCGCTCAGGGGGAAGCCGCCGCCCGCCGACACCACGCGATTCGACGGCTGGCTCGTGAAGACCGGAAATCCCGCCGGCCCCGCCGCGAACAACGCCGCCACCGTCGGACCCGGCTGCGTGAGGGTGAACAGGCGCGGATTGTTCGTCCCCGAGACGGCGCTGCCCCGCGCCGGGCACCGCGCGCAGTTCCACCGTGCTCCCGTAAGGCACCGGCCCTCCCGGCGTGATCTCAACCCGTCCGCTGCCCACCATGTTCGTCAGAAGACCGGACTGCCGTCACTTTTTCTTAATCGTCGCAGGGTCGAAGTTTCGGATAACGAACAGCTTTGACGTCACGTCCGGCTCTAGTTCTCCCGCAAAAAACAACTCATGTGTCGCCGCGACGTGTCGCGGGGACATCCCTCGGATGACATCCTTGGGCACTTCAACGAGTCGCGGGTTCGTGAACGTGGCCCCTTGGTCCTCGGTGGATAAGTAAACGATGTTGTTCGCGGTCTTGTTCTTGAGCAAGTCAGGGACACTACAGAAACCGAACCCCTTCTGTGGCTCCACCTGCAAGCATCGCCCATTAGAACCAATGACAATTGTTGGCATCACCACCGGTTCCGGCTTGCCCCAAGCAGCGTCCCGCGCAGGTCGCCGAAATCGGAACACCTCCGATTTACTGTT
>JBBRBM010000006.1:0-63258 GCA_038205745.1 Verrucomicrobiota bacterium
CCGCAGCACTCGGTCAATCTGCCTGCCTACCAGATCGGCAAGTATGAAGTCACCCGCGGTCAGTTCCGGAAGTTCATCGAAGCGGGTGGCTATACGAATGCGAGCTATTGGTCCGCCGCAGGGTGGAAATGGAAGGAGAGCGATGTCATCGACTATGCCGGCATGCGCGGCGCCGTCACCCACACCGTGCGCCCCAACCGCAACCAACCGCGCACCGCACCGCAGCATTGGGAGCCGGAGCAGGAATGGATCGGACACGGCTTCGGCCACCCGCGCTTTACCCAAACGGCTCAACATCCGGTGGTCGGCGTCACCTATTATGAAGCCGAAGCGTATTGCAAATGGGCCGGCGGGCGATTGCCCACGGAAGTGGAATGGGAGAAGGCCGCCCGTTGGGATGAGAAGAAGCAGCACGCCAACATCTGGCCCTGGGGCGATACCTGGGATCCGGAAGCCTGCAACAATCCCGCAGATCACAATGCAGCCGGCGGAGGCTATCGCGTGAATCAAAGCGCTCCGGTCGGCAGTTATCCCGCCGGAGCCAGTCCTTACGGGTGCATGGACATGGTGGGTAATGCCTACGAATGGGTGGCCGATTGCGCCAAGTCCTATCCGGGCAATCCTCAACCCTTCGACCACTGCTCCAGCTTTCATTTCGTCCGGGGCGGGTGCTGGGATGATGGTCCGTTCAGCGTCCGCTGCGCGTACCGCGGTTGGTATCTCCCCCCGAGCAGCAGTGGAGCCGGCCCCGGCGACAGCGACTACATCGGATTTCGGATGGCGCGCTCAGCAATCGCTTTCTCAAGACAATAACCAACTCAAAGAATAACCTTCTGAAACGATGAAAACCGAATCCCAGCCCACCACCCGCCGCGAATTCCTCCGCACTTCCGCGGCGCTCGCCACCACGGCTGCGCTGGCTCCGCTCGCCCTTGAACGCAGCGTCCATGCCGCCGGCAACGATGTCATCCGCATCGGCCTCATCGGTTGCGGCGGCCGCGGCACCGACGCGGCCGGCAACGCCATGAACGCCGGCAAAGACATCCGCCTCGTCGCGCTGGCGGACATCTTCGACGAGCGTCTCAAGGCGAGTCGTGAACAACTCAAGACGATCAAGCCCGACCAGGTCGCGGTTAAGGACGACCACTGTTTTGTTGGCTTTGATGGTTATGAAAAGCTATTGGCCAGCGGCGTGGACGCGGTGGTGATTGCAGCGGCATCGCACTTCCATCCGCAGATACTCAAAGCCGCCATCGACGCCGGCAAACACGTCTTCTGCGAGAAGCCGCACGGCATTGACATCCCCGGCTTGAAGGTGTCGATGGCCGCGGCCGAGGCGGCAAAGCAGAAGGGCCTCAGTCTGGTCTCCGGCCTCTGTTGGCGCTACGACCCCGGTGTGCGCGAAACGATGAAGCGTGTCCACGACGGCGCCATTGGAGACATCGTCGCCATCCAGGAGAATTACCTTTCCAACCCTTACAGCATGCGCGAACGGCGGCCGGGTCAGACGGAGATGGAATGGCAGATGTGGAACTGGTATCACTTCAACTGGCTCTCCGGCGACCAGATCGCGCAACAACTCGTGCATAGCCTCGACAAGTCCTCGTGGGCAATGCGCGACCAACCGCCGCGCAAGGTCTATGGCATGGGCGGACGGCAGACCAGCCTCGACGCGAAGTTCGGCGATCAGTTTGACCACCAGGCGGTGATCTTCGAGTATGACAACGGCGTGCGCGTGTTCGGCTTCACGCGGGACCAGGCCGACTGCCACCGCGACACGAACGACTACATCTTTGGCACCAAGGGCCGGTGCAATCTGCTCAATTACCGCATCGAAGGCGAAACCAACTGGCGTTACGAGAAGCCGCGAGAGAACATGTATGACCTCGAGCACGCCGAGTTGTTCCAATCCATCCGCGAAAGCAAACCCATCAACAACGGACATTACATGTGCCTGAGCAGCGCGCTGGGCATCGCCGCGCAGATCGCGTGTTACACCGGCGCCGTCCTGACTTGGGAAGACGTGATGAACTCGAAACGCTCCTTCACCCTGCCGCGCTACGGTTGGGATGTGGAGCCTCCGGTGAAACCTGGCCCCGACGGACGTTATCCCACCGCGATGCAAGGCAGCGCGGAATATGATAAATGGCTGATGTGATAAACACTGTAGCAGCCGACATGAGGAGGCTCTGATCATAAACTCTCGAAGAAGTGAGAGCCTCCTCACGTCGGTTGCTACAGCTATCGCCACGCAAAAATCTACACCCATGAACAGCACCAACCTCACCCGCCGCGACTTTCTTCGCACCACAACTGCGCTTGGCCTTGCCAGCCTAACCAAGCCACTAACTGCGTTGGCCGCCGACTCGCCAGCCTATCAACTCGGTTGCTACACCCGCCCGTGGGATCAGTTCGAGTATCGCGTCGCGCTTGATGGGATTGCGGACGCGGGCTTCAAACACGCCGGCCTCATGACGGCCAAAGGCAAGTCGTGGATTCTCATCACCGTGGACTCCACTTTGGAGGAAGTCGCCGCCATCGCTGAGGAGGTGAAGCAGCGCGGTTTGAAGACGCTTTCGATTTACGGTGGAGATTTTCCCGTCGCCAAGTCGGTCGAAGCCGGCGTCGCCGGACTGAAGAAGCTCATCGACCATTGCGTGGTTTGCGCCTGCCCCAATCTGCTGCTCGGTGGCACGACCGACGAGAAGCTTTTGCAACCCTACTACAAAGTCGTGGCGGAATGCTGCGACTATGCCGCCTCGAAGGGCGTCGGACTGAGCGTCAAGCCACATGGCGGCCAGAACGCCACCGGCCCGCAGTGCCGCAAACTCATCGAGCAGGTCGGCCACCGGAGCTTCCGGCTTTGGTACGACCCGGGTAACATCTGCTATTACTCCGACGGCAAGCTCGACCCGGTGGCGGACTCAGCCACCGTGGACGGCTTGGTCGTCGGCATGAGCGTGAAGGATTTCAAGCTGCCCAAGGAAGTGCTGGTTACGCCCGGCACCGGCCAGGTGAACTTCCGTGAAGTGTTGGCCCGGCTCAGGAAAGGCGGCTTTACTCGCGGCCCGCTCATCGTCGAATGTCTGACTCGTGGTGACACGCCCGCGAAAATAACCGCCGAGGCGAAGCAGGCGCGTCTGTTTCTTGAAGAACTGACGGGGCAAAAGGGGTAGAAATTGATTCGTCCTTTCATCCTATGAATCGATCCTGCGCTCCCTCACGGTCGCGGCTCTGTTGGCCGCAGAACAGAGCCGCGCGCGTCAGCAAGCGGCCTGGTTCATGGTTTCCTCGCACGTCCGCTGAACCTCCAAACTCCCCATGCCCTCGCGCCGCCATTTCTTGAAAAGTGCCCTCGCGGTCAGCGCCGTGGGCTTCTTACCCGGTTCACCCCTGACCGCCGCGCCCGCGCCGGCGCGGAGTCGCCTCGGCATGTTCGTTTACCTCGACGGCAAGGAACCGGAGGACGCGCTCGCGCCGGTGAAGGAACTCGGCTTTGGTTACTGCGAGGTTTATCTCAACAGCTTCAGCGACGCCTACGCTGCGAAGTTGCGCGCCGCGTTGAACAAATTCAGCATCCAAGCGACGGCGCTCTTCGCTTCCGGACCCGGCGAGCAAGTCTATGATTTCTATCGCGGTCCCGAAACCATCGGCCTCGTGCCCCGCCAGTTCCGCGAGGCGCGTGTGGCGGCGCTGAAGCAGGCGTCCGACTTCGCCAGGCAATGCGGCATCCCGGCCTTCGAGACGCACTGCGGCTTCATCCCGGAGAATCCCAACGACCCGCTTTACAAAGAAGCCGTGGAAGCCATTCGCCAGGTCGCGGCTCATTGCCGTCAAAATGGCCAGACCTTTCTCTATCATGCGGGCCAAGAGACGCCGGTCACCTTGGTGCGCACGATTCAAGACGTGGGCCTCGACAACCAGGGCGTTGGCCTCGATACCGCGAATCTCATCCTGTGCGGCAAAGGCCATCCTATCGACGCACTCGACGTGTATGGCCGGCACCTCAAGGCGGTCAACGCCAAGGACGGACTCTATCCCACCGACGTGAAGCAGCTCGGCAAGGAAACCCCGCTTGGCCGGGGCAAGGTTGATTTCCCGCGCTTCCTTCGACGGTTGCAAGTACTGGGCTACACCGCGCCCATCATTATCGAACGCGAAATCTCCGGCCCGCAATTGATCCCGGAGCTGAAGGCGGGCAAGAAATATCTCGATGAAATTCTCCGCCAAATCGAATGACTGAACTCCGCTATCCCCCCCGATGATGAACCCTCTCCTCAACACCCTTCTCGTCATCGCCACAACGCTGGCGATCGCAACCTTGCCCTTGCGCGCCGCCGAACTCCGCGCCGGCGCGGCGAAATCCTGCATCACTCCCGCCCTCGGCACGCGCATCAACGGTGGCGTCGGCCCCAGCACGGCGCGACATATCCATGACGACCTCTTTGTCCGCGCGCTTGTGCTCGACGACGGGACGGTCCGCCTGGCGTTTGCCGTGGTGGACACCTGCCTGCTGGACCGGCCCGTCTTTGACGAGGCCAAGCGGCTCGTCCAGCGCCAGACTGGTCTTGCGCCGGAGCGCGTGATGATGTCAGCCACGCATACCCACTCCGCCGGTTCGGCCTGTGGCGCTCATCTGGTGGACGCCGATGAAACCTACCGTGCGTGGCTGCCGGGGCGCATCGCCGACGCGGTTCGTTGCGCCGTGAACAACCTCGCTCCGGCACAGCTCGCCTGGGGCAGCGGCAACGTCCCCCAACATGTCTTCTGTCGCCGCCTTCTCATCAAACCCGGGATGACTTACACCAATCAACTCGGTTTCACCAACGAGTTGGCGAAGATGAACTGGGACTCCCCGCATCCCGCCGACGGCGAACCCGCCGGCCCCACCGACCCTGAAGTCTCCGTGCTGTCGGTCAAGTATGCCGACGGGCGGCCGCTTGCCTTGCTGGCGAACTACTCGCTGCACTACGTGGGCGACGTTGGCCCGGGTCATATCTCCGCCGATTACTTCGGCGCGTTCTCCGACCGCATTCAACAACTGCTCAGCGCGGACCGACTGGACCCGCCCTTCGTCGGCATCCTCTGCAATGGCACCAGCGGCGACATCAACAACGTCAACCCGAAAACCAAACGCGAGGCGGCTCCGCCCTACACCCAGATTCGCCGGGTGGCCGAGGACGTGGCGCAGGAAGTTCTCCGCGTCACCCGCAGTCTGGAACACCGCCGCGAGCTTAAACTCCGTGCGAGCTTGCGCGAATGTGTCGTGACTACGCGCCGCCCCAATGCTGCTGAAGTCGAGGAGGCCCGCGCCATAGTGGCCGGCCGACCGGTGGAGAAACTCAGCGGCTGGACCGACGACTATGCGCGGGAGCAACTCTTTCTCGCTGATTGGCCGGCGGAAGTCTCCCTGCCCATTCAAATCTTTCGCATCGGCGACCTCGCCATTGCCGCGTGGCCCGGCGAGATTTTCGCCGCGAGCGGCTTGGACCTCAAACGGCGCAGCCCGGTGAAACCGCTCTTCAACATCGGCCTCGCCAACGGCTGGTATGGCTACATCCCGCCACCGGAACAATTCCGCTTGGGCGCCTACGAAACGTGGCGGATGCGTACCAGCCCACTGGAGACGAATGCCATTCCGAAAATGACGGACTGCTTCCTGGGCCTTTTGAAAACACTCCAATGAACGTGAAAATCCAGAACAGCTTGTTGAAACTCCTGCTTCTCGGGAGCCTGCTGAACGTGTTGACCGACGGCAACATCCGCGCGGCGGCGGCAAGCGAACTACCGCGCAAGAAATTCATCGAAGTCGGCTGGGACATGCCGGACACCGCGTTCCTGCGCCAACACTGGCAGGAGATGGAGCGCGCCGCGCCGTTTGATGGTCTCAATTTCTATGTCGCCGTCACGAAACCCGATGGCGGACGCGCCGACTCGCTGAAGATCTGGGATGGCAAACCGTGGCAGCGCGCGTGGTTTACCAATGCCGTCGCTGACCTCCAATCGTGCCGGTTTACGAAGTTCACCGATAACTTCCTGCGCATTGATGCCTCGCCCGGCACGCTGGATTGGGCGGACGACGCGGCCTGGTCCAACCTGGCGGAGAAGCTTGCCATCTGCGCCTGGATCGCGCGCGAAGGCGGAGCCAAGGGAGTGTGCCTGGATCTCGAAGGCTACGGCGTGAAGTCGTTCAAGTTCGATCCGGCCAAAGAAAAGTCCTTCACTGAAACCAGCGCATTGGCCCGCAAACGCGGCGCGGAACTCATGCGGGCCATTGCCCGTGAGTTCCCCAACCAAGTCCTCTTCACCTATTGGCTGAACAGCATCAATGTGAAGGCCGGACGCGCCTCGAACCCCGACGCAATCCTGGCCACCGAGACCTACGGCCTGCAACCGGCGTTCATCAACGGCCTGCTTGACGCCGCGCCGTCGGCGATGACTCTCATCGATGGCTGCGAGGATGGTTACTACAAGGATAGTGAACGCGAGTATCAACGCGCGGCCGCCGACATGCGCCAGTGGCACGGACCGGTCGCGCGGCTCATCGCGCCGGAGAACCGTCGCAAATGGCGCGCGCAGGGCCAGGCTTCCTTCGGCTTCTACCTCGATATGTTTCTCAATCCGCCGGGCCATCAATACTACTTTCCACCGCTTGATGGTTCGCGGGTCAAGCGACTCCAGCGCAACCTCGCCGCCGCGCGCGATGCGGCTGATGAATACGTGTGGATTTACGGCGAGCAATGCAATTGGTGGGGCAATTGGGAACTGAACGACTGGAACCGCGAAACCGTGAAGAAGACCGCGGGCCAGGGCCGTCGCTGGGAAGCGGCACTGCCGGGCGTGACGCGTGCCATTCAGAACGTGCGCGACCCGGAGGGCGCCGCCCGTGACACCATTACGAAACAGCGCGCCAGCGGCACGGTGACAAACCTCGCGCGCAACGGCGATTTCATCATAGCCACCCCAGACAAGAAACGCCCTGCCGAATGGAATACCTGGCAGGACAATGGCTCGAAAGGCCGTTTCGAATTTGATTCCAGCGTGGGTGCCGGCGCAGCAAAGGCGACTCAAGTGAAGAACGGTTGTTACCTTCAGTCGCATCCAGCCCAACCCGGTGAAACCTACGCCATCGAAGCGGAGTGCCGGGTGACAGGTGCGACCGTGTCGGGCTTGATGATCCGTTGGCAGAAGGCCGATGGCTCGTGGGTGCGCTGGGACGCCGACGCCACCTTCACCTTTTCCGGTTCGCGCGATGGCTGGGCGCAGGCCTTCGGCGTCGTCACCGTCCCCGACAACGCGGGCAAGCTCGTGGTTCTTCTCAAAGCAGAACACCAGATGAGCACCAACGACGTTTGCTGGTTCGATAACATCGCGCTCTATCGAATGGAGGAAGTGAAGTGAATTGGCTCACTTGCATCCGGGTGGGAGCGGTTGGACTTCTTGCGGTGACTCAGTTGACTGCCGCGCCGGACGCCGGGCGTTGGCAACTCCACCTGCGCGATGGCGCGGGTGGTGTCCTTCAGACCGAGAAGGCGCAAGTGACCAAGACCAACGGCATCGGCCTGGTGGACTTGGCGTGGAGCCGGACCTTCACGGTCAAGTCGAACGGGAACTATCTGATCCGTCTGCCGTATCGCACCGAGGACGCGTCGCTGGCGAATCTGCTGTTGCTCCGCTACACGCTCGGCACCAACGACACGCCCAAGCTCGACGCGAAGAATGACGGTTTCGCGATGTGGACCAGCCAGAGCCTCATACGGAATTCCCCTCCTGGCCAGTGGGACACGCGCTTCTGCACCGTCCACGCCGAGCGCGATGGCGACCTCACCTTTCACGCGCTGCTCCATGGCAATCCCTGCACGGTGGAAGTCGGCGAGCCAACCCTCGAAGACTCCAAGACCATCCGTCCGCGCTACCAGGACTACGCCGATCCGTTCAGTAAAGAGCAGGTGAAAGCCGCACTGGCGAAGCGCTCCGAGGGCACGGCGCGCGTTCGTCAGCACCAAGGCCGGGCGACGCTGTTCGTAAATGGGAAGCCGGTGCCGTCCATGCTCTACAAGGGCGTCAACGCGACGAAGAGTTACGGCGACTATGCCGGGTTCGCCGATGCCGGAGTGAACCTGGCCACCGTCTGCATCGCCACCGGCGACACCACCGGGCAGCACCAGGCCGACACCGAGCCAGTGTGGCTGGGCAAGGACCGGTTCGCTTTCGAGCGCCTTGGCGCCGCGCTGTTGCGTGCGCTGCGGCGAAACACCAACGCGCAACTCATCCTCGACATCCGCATCAGCCCCTACAAAGCGTGGGGCACGGAGCATCCGGACGAAATCATCCGCAACGCGAAAGGTCAGCGGGCCTACGCGCCGGTGGATTACGTGGGCAAGTTCACCAGCGACACCAACCTGGTGGACCCGCCGAACAGCGGCAAGTGGTGGTATCTCTCCTGGCAAAGCGAAGTCTGGCGCGCAGAATTGGAGCGCGTCTCACCCGCATCGCCGAGCATGTGAAGGCCAGCCCTTACGGCAAGGCGGTCGTGGGCTTCTTCATAACCGGCAACGACGACGGGCAGTTCGTTGTGCATTACCACGACCATTCGGAACCAACGCAGCGGGCGTTTCGTGCGTGGTTGCACAAGAAGTATGGGAGTCTCGACCGCTTGAACGCCGTCTGGAAAACAGGCTTCACCAACGCCAGTCAAATCAAGGTGCCGGCGCAGGAATGGCCCAGTAAGTTCACGCATTACGCGCCGGGGCCGCAACCGGATTTCCGCGAGTTCAAGGAACGCAATCCGTGGGAAGTCCGCGAGCGTCTCGCGGCCGCGCTCAAGCGCGCCATCAGTCGGCCCGTGGTCGCGATGGCCTACGCGGCACCTTATTACCATACCTTCGTCGAGTGCCCGCACCTGGACGCCGTCGGGATGCAGGCGGATTACGCGCACCGGCGGAATGGCTTCCCCATCGCCTTCAATCCGGTGTGCGCCGATGACGTGGGCGACCGCCTGCTCTTCACCGAACTAGACCTGCGCTCCAACACCGGCGAAGCGTGGCCCACCACCGAGTTATACCTTGAATGGGTGAGCGCGCCAAAGACCGCCGAGGAATGGCGGCACATTCACCGCAAGGTCGCGGGCTTCTCTATCGCGAACGGCTATGCCGACTGGTACTACGACATGGGTCAATACTTCAATGACCCGGAAGTCCACGCTAAGATTGGGGCCGTGCGGCAGGTGCGGGAGCGGCTCCAGCAAACGAAGCGGCGTCCATTCCGTCCCGATGTGTGCGTGGTCGTTGCCGAGACCGACCGCCATTACCTCGCCCACGACGAGGCGGTGATTCCGTACGATGAAGTGAAACTTCAATCCGCAGGGACTGGCGCTCGCGGCCAGCGGCGTGCCCTTCGAACGGCATTATCTGAACGACATCATGGCGCGAAAGGATCTCCAGGACTTCAAGGTCTATGTGTTTCTGCAGAACGCCTTCCTGGGGGAGACCGCGCGCCGCTTTATCCGCGAAAAACTCCAGAACCGGCAACGCACACTGGTGTGGGTTTACAACAGCGGCTACGTCGGCGAGGCGGGCAAGTCGGTTGAAGCCATGAGCGACCTGATCGGCATCCATCTGGCCACCGACGACAAGCCCGCGCGGCGGACGATGATAATGGACCTTTCTGGATTGCAGCCCTTCTGGGTGGAGGATCCATCCGCCGTCCCCCTGGCCCGCTACGTCGAAACGCAGCAGGTGGCGGCCGCGAGAAAGCAGCAGTCCAAGTGGACCAGCATCTACATCGGGGCGGCGCAGGGCTTGAGTGATGAGTTGCTCAACCGTATCGCGCGTGACGCTGGCGCTTACGTCGCGGGTCCGCCCGGACAGCAAATCAACCTTAGTGGGAATTTCGCGTCGCTTCATGCACTGCGCTCGGGAGATTACGTCCTGCGGCTCCCGCCAGGTTGCCGCAAGGTGTTGGAGGCTGCTACAGGCCGGGTGCTCGCTCGCAATACCAAGGAGTTCACGTTTCCCGTCATCGCACAGCAAACCTATTGGTTCCTTTTCCAATGAAAAAACACATCACCGCCATGGTCGGCTTGCTCGTGACCGGAGTCGCGCTATCCGCCGCCGAACCGCTCCGCTACGCCGTCTCCTGAGTGGGCAACTCGTTTTCCGGCGCGAGCAACCGGTGGGTGCAGAATTTCTTCATCCACACCAAGGTCCAGCCGGACGGCACGGTGAACACCTGGAGCCATTGGGACGAGGGCGGGAAGAAGTTCGGCGTTTACCAGGACGGCGACGTTATCGGCAACACCAACGTGAACCCGAACAGCCTCGCCGTGCAGGACAAGGCGTGGCGCGGGTGGAAGATCGAGTTCGATTAGGTGGAGCCGAAGTTCCACGAATACGACTTCAAGCCGAAGGGTATCACCTGCGACGGCGTGCTGGTGAAGTTCCCAGATTTGTTCGAGCCGATGGCGCTCGCACTCGCGAACGATGGGCAACTGATGGTCGCCGATTCGCAGACGAGTCCGCGACAGCAGGTGTTGTTCTACGATGTCACCGACATGACGAAGCCCAAGCTCACGCGCGTCTTCGGCGATTACAGCGGCATCGCCAGCGGCAAGCCGGGCGAAGTGACGCCGACGAAGTTCTGGGGCATTCGCGGCATCGGCATGGACGCGGCGGGGAACATCTACGTCGCGATGAGTGAGATGGGTTCGTGCCTGCGCAAGTTTTCGCCGGACGGCAAACTGCTCTGGGAGTTGCGCGGGACGACCACCAAGCTGATCGACCCTTTCCAGATTCGCCTCAACTCGGATGTTCCCTATCCCGAAACCAACGTCCGCTACTTTCTCGCGGACATGTATCTCGGAGGCTCGCGCGACTTCTATCACCGCACCGCCGAGGCCGCGCACGAAATGGGCTGCAAGGAAGCCGTGGCGCGCTTCGATGCCGGCGTAGGTATCACCAACCTTGACCAGTTCGAGCGCAAGAAGTTGGATGGGAAGGTCATCATAACGCGCAAAGGATACAATGAACGCATCAGCGGCATGGCCGTGAAACTCAGCACTGACCTCGAATGAATTCTGCCCAGAACTCAAACACCCTGACCTTCGTCTTCCTGCTCCTGGGTTGCGGTGCTCTCACCGCTGCGGATCTCACCGGCCACAAGCTGCTCCTCACCTCCGTCCGCACGGGCAACACGGAAGTCTTCATTGTCGATCCCGAAACCGGCGACGCCCAAAACGTCTCGCGCTCACCGAAGTCCGAGGACCGTTATCCGTGCTGGTCGCCGGATGGAAAGCGCATCTGCTTCCTGTCGGATCGCGCGGGTGCGACCAATCTTTGGATCGCAAACGCCGACGGTTCAAAAGTGCGCCGGCTCAACCGCACGCCCGCCGTCTGCTACTTCGGCAAGCACGGCGACAAGCCGGAGATGGCGAGCATCAAGCCAGACGGTTCAGGCGAGGAAATGTTTGGCGTCGGCCATGACCCGACGCTTTCGCCGGACGGCAAATTGATTTGTTACACCGGCGAAGTTCCCGGCGGCGTGAGTGTGTTCGTGATGAACCATGACGGGACGAACAAGCGGCGCATCGTCGAAGCCAAGAGCCAAGTTGGAGCAACGTTTCCGAATTGGTCGCCCGATTCGCGACGGATCGTCTATTCGTTCCCGGGCGCCGCGCTGGACTGGGTTCTGGTGTTGGATGACAGCACCAAGAACTTTCCACCACCATGTCAGGGATTGTGAAGCAACAAGGCTCGATTTCCGTGGACGCGTCTCGCGGCACGAAGCTGGGCGAATCCCGGCAGGAATCGACTCCACTTAGCGAGTTGCTCGTTCTGGCAAAACAGTTGCGCTTCGAGCCGCACGAGATCAGCCACGCGCTGGATCGTACGGGACGTTACGACCTGGAACTCGACCGCGAGTTTCTCTTTGTCATCAAGCTGTTCCATTACACCTCGGAACATTTCACGCGAGGAGCGACGTGGCATGAGCGATTGGAATTGTTTCTTCCGCTCGATGGCGGCGTGCGGTTTCGCGTGGGCGATCAGGAAATGGAAATCAATGCCGGCGATCTCCTGGTGGTGGACAATCTCAAGTTGCATCAGGTAAATGATTTCCCCGGCTTCGACTCGCGCGTCGTCGTGATCAGCTTCATGCGGGAGTTTGTTTACAGCCTTGGATCACCGGCCCACGACCATGCGTTTCTGTTGCCGTTCGATGCGAAGCTGGAGGGTCAGTCCCACGTGTTGCGTCCCACTGATTCACAAGCGTGTGCTGCGTATCAGGATTTGGCGGAGTTGTTGCAGTGTTACTTCGAGCGGCCACCGCTCTTCCAGGCTGGATGCAAAGCCTTGCTCCTGCGATTGCTCCATCGATTGGCGCAACGGTTTCAAAGTTCGGAAATGTTGCGCGCTGATTTTCTGCAACAGCAGGAGCGGGCGGAGCAATTGAGGAAATTACTGGCGCACATTGAAACGCACTACGCCGAGCGCCTGTCCCTCGAAGACGCCGCCCGCATGGCGGGGATGAGTCCGTCCAGTTTTATCAAGGCTTTCAAGCGCGTCGCCGGAATGACGTTCGTGACTTACGTGACCCACGTTCGACTTTCCCGCGCGGCGCAATTGTTGCGGGAAACAACTCGCCAGATGGCGGAGGTCGCGGCGATCACTGGCTTCGCCGACCAAAGCTATTTTGTCCGCCAGTTCCGCAAGCATTTCGGCCAGACGCCGAGTGCGTATCGGCACGCGCACACGGGCAAGCCGCCTTCCTGAGCGGGATCAACCCCGTCAAAAATCGTCCAAAAGTTTTACCGGATCGTTCTATCGAAGCGGGCTGCGCGCGGGTTACTGCTCAAACGTGTCACCCAGTCCTTTCAATGCGAAGTGCTGTCGTTTGCTTGCGGCGTTGTTACTGACGACGCAACTCGCAGTCCGGGCGGACACGACTCTCGTGTTCAACGAGGTCATGTATCACCCCGCCACCAATGAGCCTGCGATGGAATGGGTGGAGCTCTACAACCAACTCGCGGTGGACCTCGATGTGTCGGGCTGGAGCATCACGGGAGACATCGGCTTTGTGTTCCCGGCAGGCACGAAGGTTTCGGGCCGGAGCCACATCGTCGTGGCGATCAATCCCGCAGCGCTCACCGCAGCGACCGGCTTGGGCAATGTCTTCGGCCCATTTACCAATCGATTGTCCAATGCCAATGGCACGTTGCGCCTGCGCAACAACAACGGCCGCGTCATGGACGAACTGTCGTACGGGACGGAAGATGAATGGCCGGTCGCTCCGGATGGCGCGGGACCGTCGTTAGCGAAGGCGGATGAAGACTTCGGCACCGCTGAGCCGGCGAACTGGCGCGCGAGCCTCCAGATCGGCGGCACGCCCGGCGCGATCAATATCCCGCGCGCGACTTCGTCGATCATCACGCGCACACATGTTCCGCTCGATCAGTTTTGGAAGTACGATCAGTCCGGTACCGACCTTGGTACGGCTTGGAAGGAACCCGGTTTTGATGATTCGGCGTGGCCCTCGGGCCGCGGTGTGCTGGCGCGGGAGGACAACAGCTCCATCACGCCGTTGATGAACACGGTCCTTGTCCTGAGCAACGCGGCCAACCAGCGCATCTTCACCTACTACTTCCGCACGCAATTCGCATTCACCAACAACCCCGCTGACTTCACCTTCTCCGCCGCGAACCTGCTGGATGACGGCGCGGTCGTGTATCTGAACGGTGCCGAGATCTATCGCTACCGTCTCGCGACGAACCAGAACTACCTCACGCTCGCGACGAACCAGGCGAACGAAGGAGGGTTTGAAACGATTACCATCCCGAGTTCGGCGTTCGTGCAGGGAACCAACGTCCTCGCGGCGGAAGTGCATCAGGTGAACGACGGAAGCTCCGACTTGGTGTTCGGTTTGCGCCTCGACGATGTGACAACCGTGACGAACACGCCCAGCGGTTCGGCGACCAACCTGCCCATCGTGTTCAACGAGATGTCTTCGGTCACGAACGCGCAGTTCTGGGTCGAGTTGATCAATCTCAGCACGCAGCCCGTCACGCTCGATGGCTGTGTGTTGACGCGTTTCGGCAATCCGACGAATCGCGAATACGTCATTCCATCCGCCAACATTCCGCCGGGCGGCTTCGTCGTGCTCGATCGCGCGACGCTGGGTTTTGGCGCCGATCCCGGAGATCGGGTGGTGCTTTACGCGCCGGGCAAAACAGCAGTGCTCGACGCGTTGGTGGCAAAAAGTTTTCCGCGCGCACGCCTCCCGGATGGCACGGGCGAATGGTTGCGTCCGAGTCCGACAACGCCGGGCGCTTCGAACCAATTCGCGCTGCACACCGAGATCGTGATCAACGAGATCATGTACCGCCACAAACCATTTCCCTCCGTGAACGGGCTGCCGCCCGAGGACAATCCCGAGGAATGGATCGAGTTATTTAATCGCAGTGGCAACGCGGTGAGCCTCACGGGCTGGAGCTTGAGCGGCGGGATCGGTTTTCAGTTTCCCGACAACAAGGTCATTGCGCCGGGCGCGTATCTTGTTGTGGCCAAGGAGGCGAATTCATTGCGCGCCATTTATCCGACCATCGACATCGTGGGGAACTTCAGCGGCAAGCTCTCCTCCAGCGGCGAACGCGTCCTGCTCAAGGATACTACCGGCAACCCCGCGGACGTGGTGCGCTACTATTCGGGCGGGCGCTGGGCCGAAGCCGCGGGCGGCGGCGGGTCCAGCCTCGAGTTGCGCGATGCGAACGCCGACAACACCAAGGCCGAGTCCTGGGCCGCGAGCGACGAGTCCGCCAAATCTTTGTGGCAGACCTACTCCTATCAGATGGTGGCGCAGCCCAGCCTCACGGACAATCCCGACGGGGTGTGGGCGCAGTTTCTTCTGGGCTTACTGTCCGAAGGGGAATGCCTGATTGACGACATCCGCGTCCTGCAGTCTCCGACGAACAATCCGGTCTCGTTGCTCAGCAACGGCGATTTCGAGAATGGTCAGACGGGCTGGCGCGTGCTGGGGACGCATTCCGCCAGCCAGGTGATTTCCGAACCGGGCAACCCCGGCAACCATGTGCTGCGCGTCGTGGCCACCGGCCCGCAGGAGCACATGAACAATCACATCGAAACCACGCTGGCGAATGGCCAGACCGTGGTGAATGGACTGCTTTACGAGATTTCCTACCGGGCGAAGTGGGTGTCGGGGAACAGCCTCCTCAACACGCGCTTTTGGTTTAACCGCGTGGCGCGCACCATGGAACTGGCCGCGCCGCAGAACAATGGTACGCCGGGCGCGCGCAATTCCCGCTACGAGGCCAACGTCGGGCCGACGTTCGCGCAGTTCCAGCACCAGCCGGTGGTGCCGGCGGCGAACGCGCCGGTCACGGTGTCCGTGCAGGCGCAAGACGCGCAGGGTGTGACGAACTGCCAGGTGTTCTGGTCCGCGGCGGGCGGGGCGTTCTCATCCGCGCCCATGACCCTCCAGCCGGGCGGGTTTTTTGTCGGCACGATCCCGGGCTTCGTCGCGAGCACCGTTGTGCAGTTCTACGTGCGGGCGGTGGACGGCCAGGGGGCGGTGGCCACCTTCCCGGCGCGCGGTGCCAATGGCGGCGCGCTTTACAAGGTCAATGACGGCCAGGCCAATGTTGCCCTGGTGCATAACTTCCGCATCATCACCAGCCCGGCGAACGCCGCGCTCCTGCACGCCGACACGAACCTGATGAGCAACGATAATCTCCCCTGCACGCTCATCTACGACGAGCGCATCGCCTACTATGACGTGGGACTGCGCCTCAAGGGGAGCATGTACGCCCGGCCCAACTCGTCGCGCGTCGGGTTCCATCTGGCCTTCCAACCGGACGAGTTGTTCCGCGGCGTGCATCCCGCGATGGGGATGGACCGGCGCCCCGGAGACAATTCACCCGTGAACGAGGAAATCGTCGTCCGTCACGTCGCCCACGCGGCCGGCGGTGTGCCGGCCATGTATCTGGACCCGGTTCGGGTGCTGTCTCCGCGCGGGACGGAAAACGGCCCGGCGCTGATCACGCCGAGCTACGAGGATGAATTCATCGCAACCGCCTTCGAAAATGGCGGCGATGGGACGCTCTTCGAGATGGACGGCACTTACTACGCCACCAGCGCGAACGCCGCCGGATACAAACTTCCTGGTGGCTCCAGCGGGACGCAGTACCGAGACTTTGCTGACTGGGGCAACAACAAGGAAGTCTATCGCTACCATTACATCCGCAAGAACCATCACAACCAGGACAACTACTCACCGCTCATCACCCTGGCCAAGGCGTTCACCCTCAGCGGCACGGCATTGGAGACGCAGACGCGCCAGTTGATGGACATGGACGAATGGTTGCGTGCCTACGCGGTCCTCACCCTCTGCGGGGTGAACGACACCTACAGCTTCTGGCTCCAGCACAACATGATGTTCTATTTCCGACCGGGGGATAACAAAGCCGTGTACTTAATGTGGGACAGCGATTTCTCGTTTGCCCGCCCGGCCACGGACGTGATCGTCGGCGACCAGAACCTGGGGAAAATCGTCAACCTCCCGTCGAACCTGCGCGTGCTCTACGCCCAGATGCTCGACATCATGGACACGACTTACAACACCACCTACATGGCCTACTGGCTCGCGCACTACGGCCCGTTGTCCGGCACGAGCTACAATCGATTGACCTACATCCAGCAACGCACGGACTACGTGAAAAGTGTGATTGCTGGCGCCGGCGGCAATGCGGCGTTCAGCGTCAGCGCCACCAACCTCACTGTCACGGGCAGCAATCTCGTCACGCTTTCCGGCATCGCGCCAGTGCGGGTGAAGACAATCACGATCAACGGTGTGGCCTGGCCGGTGACGTGGAGCACGCTGACAGGTTGGACGGTTCGCATTCCCGCCAACGCAGCGACGAACACGCTTCAGATCGAAGGCCGCGACGTGAACGGCAATCTCGTGACGAACACGAGTGTCACCGCGACTGCCGTAGTGAACGCAACTCCCGAGCCGGCAGCGGGCAATCTGATTTTCAACGAAATCATGTTTCACCCGACGGTTCCCGGCGGTGAATACGTGGAGATTTACAATCGCGCCACGAACACCACGTTCGACCTTTCGAGTTGGCGCGTGAATGGACTCGATTACACGTTCCCGCCGGGAAGCTCGATCGGGCCACGGAGCTATCTGGTGCTGGCGAGGTATCGAATCGTTTACACCGCGACGTACGGCGGCACCGTTCCGTTCGGCGAATTCGACGGCGATTTTCAGCACAACGGTGAAACCATCTCGCTGATTCGCCCCGGTGCGACGCCCGACCAGGACCTCGCCGTGGATCGCGTACGTTATGAAGGTACCCTGCCGTGGCCTGCCGCTGCTGCGAGTGGCACGGGCTCGTCCTTTCAGTTGATCGACGCGAGCCAGGACAACAGTCGCGTGGGGAACTGGGCGGCGCGCTACATCCCGGCGGTTTTCCAGAACGAAGAATTTATTCCCGCGATCACGAACGTCGGTTGGCGCTTCGTGAGCTTCAGCGGGAGCATTGGAAACGGCATCGGCTCGGGCCAGCAGCGGCTGTTGATTTACCTCGGCGAGACGAACGGCGCGAACGCGATCATCGATGACGTCTCACTCGTCGCAGGCACCAACGCTGCCAGCGGCTTCAACTACATCCGCAATGGCGATTTCGAATCGTCGCCGCTGCTGGACAGTTCGCCGCTCACGAACAGTTGGGTGGTGAACGTGAACTACACGAACTCCGCGATCACCAGCACGCTGACGCATTCCGGGAACGGCGCGTTGCGAATCGAGGCCACCACGTTCGGCAATGCGTTCGGCCGAGTGATCTCGCAAAACATTTCGCCCGCGCCGCCGGCCATGAGCACGAACACCTTGAGCTTCTGGTTCTGGTCCACCAACTCAGCCACGAACCTCATCGTGCGCGTCCAGAACAGTTCGGCGCTCACAACCGGATCGACGGGAACGAACATCAATCCCTCGATCACGCCTTCGAGTTACATCCCGCCGGTGCTGATCAGTCCGGCGACGAATTATCTAACACCAGGCGCGGCCAATCAGTTCACTGCGACACTGCCGGCGTTCCCGACGTTGTGGATCAATGAGGTGCAGACGGAACATCTCGGTGCGTTGCTCGACAACCACGGCGACTCTGATCCGTGGATCGAACTCTACAACGGCGGCACGAACACGATTTCGCTCGTCGGCCTGTATCTCTCGAGCAGTTACACGAACCTGACGAACTGGGTGTTCCCCGCGGGTTGGAGCATTGGGCCAACGCAGTTCCTCGTGATCTTTTGCGATGGCGAAGCTTCGGAGAGCGATGCGAATCAACTGCACACGAGTTTCCGTCTGCCGCTGACTTCGGGTTCGGTGGCGTTGTCGCGGCTGCACAACGGGCAGCCGCAAGTCATCGATTACATCAACTACTCTGGTCTCGCGACGAATCGCAGCTTCGGTTCGTTCCCGGACGGGCAGCCCTTTGATCGGCAGGAATTTTTCCATCTCACACCGGGCGCGACGAATGACGGACGCTCCGCGCCGCTCACTGTTTTCATCAACGAATGGATGGCTCAGAACAGCAGCACACTCGCCGACCCGGCGGACAATCAGTTCGAGGACTGGTTCGAGATCTACAATCCGAACACGAACGCCGTGGATCTGGCGGGCTATTTCCTGACCGACACGCTGACCAACAAGTTCCTGTTCGCGATCACGACGAACATGGCGCATGTGATCCCACCGCACGGTCGGCTGCTGGTGTGGGCGGACAACGAGTCGCTCCAAAACGTCGTCAACGGCGTCATGAGCACGGACCTGCACGTGGACTTTGCGCTGAGTGTGAATGGAGAAGCGATCGGCCTGTTCGCCGCGGATGGAACGCAGGTGGACGCCGTCACTTTCGGACGACAAACGAACGATGTGAGCCAAGGCCGGAATCCAGACGGAAGCGCGACCATCTTCTTCATGCCCGGCTCCGCCTCGCCGCGCGCGGCGAACTATTTGAGCGGCGGCACCATCGCCCCGCGCTTCGCGCAAAGCATTCGCAACGGGAACAACGTGGAACTCTCGTGGTCGGCGCAGGCGGGACAAACCTACGTCATTGATTATACGGACGCGCTCCTCACCGCACCGTGGATTCCGCTGTGGACCAATGTGGCGGTTGGCAGTTCGATCTCCTTTACCAACAGCATCACGAACGCGCCTCAACGTTTCTTCCGCATTCGCGCGGGACTGAATCCGGCGCCATGAAATTTCTCCCGCTCAGTGAACGCAAAACTCAGTAACCCACTGTTATGACAAACCTGAAAACTCAACATCATTCCTCCACCCGGCGGCGGTGGTATCGCTGGGATGAGGAGTTGACCCTCCGCGCTCCAGTTGCCGCCCTGCTTGGACTGGCGATGATTGCGACATCGGCTCACGCGCAGCTCACGCCGCTGATCCATGTTCGGATCGAGGAAGGCAGCGGCACGATCGCGACCAACACCGGTACGGCAGGCGGTGCGCTGACGGTGAGCACACCGGTGCCGGCGTGGGCGAACAATGTTCCGATCGGTCTTGGCAGCGGCAAGAGCATGGATTTCGGAACGGTCACGGGAAATTACTTCATCGAAAGCCCGACGAATTATCCGCAACTCACGGGCCTCACGAAGTTCACGCTCGCGGGTTGGGTGAATTGTCGCAACAGCACCGAAGGCGGCGGCGGCAATCGCATCATCACATGGATCAACGCGGGTGGCAACGGCGTGGACCTCGTCTATCACAACGACGGCAGCATCCAAATGGGCATCAACCAGTGGCCTGACGCGGGTGGATCTCCCTCGCAGCCGCGCTCCGTCGCCGGAGTGATTCCGACTGATCCCAACGCCGGTCTGGACAACTGGCGGTTCTTCGCGGTCACGTACGATTCCACGCTGGCGAGCGGTCACGTGAAGTATTACTTCGGCAGCAATGCCGGCGAGGCCACGATGAATGCCGCCTTTGATTATCAGCGTGGCGCGGTGGGCACGGCGATCAACCGTCTGTGCATTGGCCATTTCAACATCGCGACTCGCGGCGGCGCTCAGGATCGCATGTTCCGCGGACTCATCGACGAAGTGCAGGTCTTCGGCGACGCGTTGTCCCTCGCACAAATCATCGCGGTGCAACGCCCGAATGGAGCGTCATCGCCCGTCGGATTTACGAGCCAGCCGGTGAGCCAGACGGTTTTGGAAGGACAACCCGTCACCTTCAGCGTCGTGGTCACGGGCACGCCGCCCATCTCGATTCGATGGCAGCGCAACAGCAACGATATTTCTGGCGCGACGGGCCCGACGCACTCCATTCCCGCTGCCTCGGTGGGCGACAACAACGTTTTCTTCCGCGCGGCCGTGTCGAACTCGCTGGGACAAGTGTTCAGCTCCAATGCGCTCCTCACTGTGATGGCCGACGTCATTGCGCCGACCGTCATCTCTGTGACGCCCGCTCGCACCGCGCGCAATCTGACCAACGTGACGGTGAAGTTCTCGGAACCTGTGGACGCAGGCTCGGCTGAAGACCCGGGCAACTACGTTTTGGACGACAACATCCTGATCACATACAGCGCGGTGCGGCAACCGGACCTCACCACCGTTCTGTTGACCGTTGATCCGCTGACACCGGACGCGACTCACACCTTGACCATCTCCGGGGTGAGCGATCGATCTGCCCTGGCCCACGTGATGAATGAAACCAATTGGACCTTCACTGGCCCGCCAACACTGGTGCCGTCGATCATCGCGACGCGTTTTGAGGAGGGAACTGGTACCACGACGACCAACAGCGGCACCATGGGCGGGACGGCGATTCTCGTGCAGCAGAATTCATTTCCTGCGTTCAGCGCGAACATTCCGACGGGCCCTTTTGCTCCCGCGGGCAACGCGACGTCCATTGATCTCGGGAACATCGCCGCGGGCGACGGCGCGCGCGCGATCGATCTGACGACCGCCACCGGACCGAGTGGAACCGTGGGTGCGCTGAATGCCTTCACGGTTTGCGGATGGGTCAATGCACGTGACTTGAATGAAGGCTTCGGCGGCAATCGCATCGCCTTCGCACTCGCTTCTGGAAATGGGCCGGGCTTCGACATCGTGCAGCTCAATTCCGGTGCGCTTCGCATCGGCGTGAATCAATGGCCCGACGGTGGCAGCGGCGGCCCGTTCAGTTCTGCTGGCAAAATTACCGCTGACCCGTTGGCGGGCGCGGCGAACTGGGTGTTCTTCGCTGTGACTTACGATCCTTCTGCGATTGGCAGCGAGCTCAGTTACTACTTCGGCAAGCCGGATCAGCAGGCGGCACTCGACGTGACCGCAGCGTACGCGCGCGGTGCCGTGCTAACGTCCGGAATGCTTTCGCTCGGCAACTTCAGCAGCGTTGATGTCCCGGCGCGCACCAGCCTTGGACCCAACGGCCCGAGCCGTGTGTTCCGCGGTTTGATGGATGAGTTCCAGGTATTCGACGATGCATTGTCGCTGGAACAAATCCGGCGCGTGCAGCTCAACAACGCATTGCCGCCACTGCTGACAGCGGTGCGTGAGAACAATCAGATCGCGATCTCATGGGATTCACCAGGTGGGTTCCAGCTTCTCTATCGAGACGCGGTACACCAGGGCATCTGGCAAACCAATAGCGCCGCGCCGGAAACAAATGGCACGCGGCGGACAGTCCGTGTGCCGTTCACGGGAGACGCGCGGTTCTTCCGGCTCCGCGGCCAATAATTGAAAAAGCAGTTATCCACTCACGGGCTGGCTGATCCGCAGCCAGCCCTTGCTCAACCGTCGCCGGTTCCAAATGGCTATCGACGACAGCGTCGAGAGTTGAAAATGTTTATGGAAATGAAATTCAAGTGCGTGCTGTCGATCCTCGTCGCCGGTCTGACTTTGGTGACTTTTGGCGCGGCGCGAGCGGGCGGGGCGACTCAGTTTCCGCTCAAGCCGGGTCCGACCGGTCGTCACCTCGTGGATCAGCGCGGCACGCCGTTCTTCTACAATGCAGACACGCCCTGGATGGTGTTTCTCAAACTCACCGAAGCGGAGGCGGACGCGTATTTCGAGACGCGGCAGGCGCAGGGATTCAATGCGGTTCAAATCATCATGACCGGCTTTCTCGGCATGACGAATCGTGCGGGTGAACGGCCTTTCGCCGGCACGACGAACGCGCAGGATTTCGCGCAGCCGAACGAAAAGTTCTTCGCCCATGTCGATCGGGTGATCGAGAACGCCACGAAGCGCGGACTGTTCCTCGCCATCGCCCCCGCGTGGTCGGGTTGTTGCGGCGAAGGCTGGGCGGGCAGGAACAAGGACGGCTCGCCGAAACCGCTCAACGCGAACGGCCCCGAGAAATCTCGCGAGCTCGGACGCTGGCTCGGCAAGCGTTACGCGAAGAATCAGAACATCATGTGGATCCTCGGCGGTGATATTGATCCCGACAACGCGCGTGATTCGATTCGTGGGCTCGCGCTCGGTCTGAAGGAATCCGCGCCGCACCATCTGCTCACGTATCACGCGTCTTCCTCGCACTCCTCGACGGACGTGTGGCCGAAGGAGAACTGGATCGATGTGCCGATGGTTTACACCTATTTCCGCGGTTTCAACAAAGCGTGGAACAAGAATCAGCCGGACGTTTACGAAGTCGGCTGGAAGGAATACGCGAAGTCGCCGACGCGCCCGTTTTTCCTCGGCGAATCCACTTACGAAGGCGAGCACAGCGCGTGGGGCTCGGCGCTTCAGGCGCGGAAGCAGGCTTACTGGGCGGTTCTGAGCGGCGGATTCGGAAACGCTTACGGCTCGCCCAATTGGAACATGCCGAAGAACTGGCGCGAGGTGCTGAAGCTGCCCGGCGCTGCGAGCCTGAAACATTTCCGTGAGCTTTTCGGATCGCGCGAGTGGTGGAAGCTCGTTCCCGATTCGAAGAATGAATTCGTCACCGCAGGCCACGGCACCATGGCCACGAACGATCTCGCCGTCGCGGCGCTGGCGAACGACGGGAGCTTCGGGATGGTGTATCTCCCATCCGTTCGCCCGCTCACCGTCGACTTGAGAAAACTCACGAAAGCACCGGTGCAGATGAGTTGGTTCAATCCGCGCGACGGCTCGTTCGAGAAGGGAGAATCCTTCCCGAACAATGGTCCGGTGAACATTTCCCGGATCGCCGCCGCCGACTGGGTGCTCGTGTTGGAGGGTGCAAAGCAATGAAAGCCCCGCTTCGCTTCGCCATCTTCGGCACGGGCTTCTGGTCGCGCTATCAACTCGCGGGCTGGCGCGAGTTGAAAGGCGCAGAGTGCGTGGCGCTCTACAATCGCACACGCAGCAAGGCTGAGAAGCTCGCGACGGAGTTCGGCGCGCCCGCAGTTTACGACGACGCCGAAGAACTGCTCGCGCGCGAGAAGCTCGACTTCATCGACATCATCACGGACGTGGACACGCACGTGCCGTTCGTGGAACTCGCGGCGAAGCACAAGGTGCCGGTGATTTGTCAAAAGCCGATGGCGCCGACGCTCGCGATGGCGGAGCGCATGGTGACAACGTGCAAGTCCGCTGGTGTGTCCTTGGCGATTCATGAGAACTGGCGCTGGCAAACACCGCTGCGCGAATTGAAGCGCGCGCTTGATTCCGGCGTGATCGGACGCGTGTTCCGCGCTCGTGTCGATTTCTGCAACAGCTTTCCCGTCTTCGAGAACCAGCCGTTCCTGAAAGAGTTGGAGCAATTCATTCTGACCGACATCGGCAGCCACATTCTCGACACGACACGATTTCTTTTCGGTGAAGCGCGCACTCTGTATTGCCGCACGGATCGCGTGCATCACGACATCAAGGGCGAAGATGTCGCGACTGTGATGATGGGGATGCACTCCGGCGCGACGGTCACTTGCAACATGAGTTACGCGAGCCCGGTGGAACACGATCGGTTTCCCGAGACGTTCGTGTTCATCGAAGGCGAACTTGGCTCGATCGAACTCGCGCCGGATTTCTGGCTGCGCGTCACGACGAAGAACGGCACGCAATCGCGCCGCTGCCCGCCGCCGTTTTATCCGTGGGCGGATGCGCGCTACGCGCTCGTTCACACCAGCATCGTCGCGTGTAATGCGGATCTGGTGCGCGCGTTCCAAACGAACACTCCGGCTGAGACGAGCGGCGACGACAATTTGAAAACGGTGAAGCTCGTGTTCGCATCGTACGACGCGGCGAACACCGGACGCGTCATCACACTGAATTGATTTACTGACCTACTGATTACTGATTACTGATCACTGAAAACTGATCACTGATTACTGATCACTGAAAACTGATCACTGAAAACTGATCACTGAAAACTGAACATGAAAACCCTGACCCTCATCGGAGCCGGCGGCAAAATGGGTTGCCGCATCACCAACAACATCAAGAACAGCGACTGGACGGTGCATTACCTGGAAGTCAGCGCGCCCGGCATCCAGCGGCTCGCTGATTGCGGCGTGAGTTGTTCCGAACCTTCGGAAGCGTTGCGCGCGGCAGATGTGGCGATCTTCGCGGTGCCGGATGTGGCGATCGAACTGGTGACGAATGAAATGATCCCGAAGCTGAAGTCCGGCGCACTGGTGATCCTGCTCGATCCCGCGGCGCCGCTCGATGGCAAGGTCGCGCAGCGTGCTGACCTCGGTTACTTCATCGCGCACCCGTGTCACCCGTCCGTGTTCAACTGGGAACCGACCGAGCAATCATTCCGAGATTTTTACGGTGGCATTTCGGCCAAGCAGGCGGCGGTCTGCGCTTTGATGAGCGGGGACGAAAAGTATTACGAACTCGGAGCTGAAGTGACGAAACTGATCTACAAGCCAGTGAATAAAATCCATCGCGTGACGCTGGAGCAAATGGCGATCCTCGAGCCCGCGCTCGTCGAAACGCTCGCGCAGACGTGCATGGAGATCGTGAAGGAAGGTTATGACCGCACCGTGGCAAAAGGTGTTCCGGCGGAAGCCGCGCGCGACTTCGTGCTCGGCCATTTGCGTATCCAGATCGCGGTGTTGTTCGGCGAAGTGAACGGAACGTTTTCGGACGCCGCCTACAAGATCAGCAAGCGGGCCAAGCCGGTCCTGTTCAAGGAAGGATGGCAAAAGATTTTCGAGATGGACGACATCCGCGAACAGGTGCGGGACATTACGAGGAAGTAGTTGGTTGTCGGTTGTTCGTGGTTCGTTGTGGCCGCACGGAGTCACATTCCACGAACCACAAACCACGAACCACGTGCAATTAGGAATCAGCAGTTACACGTTCGGCTGGGCGATCGGAGTGCGCGGTTCAGAACCGATGCAACCGCTCGACGAGCACGGTTTGCTCGACAAGGCGCGCGAGTTCGGCGTGAAGCTGTTGCAGGTCGGCGACAATCTTCCGCTGCACACATTCGACGAAGCGCGGCTGGCGAAGCTTGCGGAACGCGCAACGCGTGAATGTGTTCAGATCGAGGTCGGTGCTCGGCGGCTCGTACCGGAGCGGGTCGCTGAATATGCGCGCATTGCTCGTCGGCTGAACGCGAAGCTGATCCGTTTCGTGGTCGATGACGCAGACTTTCATCCAAAGCCCGAAGACGTCACCGCTGTATTGAAGGAATGCGCGCCGATGCTCGATGGGCTTCTGCTCGGGATTGAGAATCACGATCGCTTCACCGCCGGGACGTTGCGCGAAATGATCGAACGAGCGGGCAGCGACCGCATCGGCGTGTGTCTCGACACGGCGAATTCATTCGGCGCAGGCGAAGGCATCGACGCCGTGGCGGAAACGCTCGCGCCGTTGGTCTTGAATCTGCACGTGAAAGACTTTCACATCGCGCGCGTGCCTCACCTCATGGGATTCACGGTCACCGGACGACCGGCGGGCAGCGGCCTTTTGGATTTGCCGCGGCTGCTCAAACAACTGGCGTCCGCGCGCCGGTGTGAAACCGCGATCCTCGAGCTCTGGACTCCACCCGAGCCACGGCTCGAAGACACAATCGCGAAAGAGGCGGCGTGGGCCGCGCAAAGCATCAACTACCTCAAGCCATTCTTTAAGATATGAAATTTGTGTTGTCGCTGTTCGCCGATCCGATGCGCTTTGGTTTTCTGAGTGGGCGTTCCCCCTCACCCCGGCCGTCTCCCTTGGGGAGAGGGAGAAGCGTTTCGTCGTCTCGCCACATTCTGTCACGTCTCGTGCGATTACCGCGCTGTGCTTGCACCGAAAGTGGGAAACCGTGTCCCCCTCTCCCCCAGGGAGGGGGCCGGGGTGAGGGGGAAAGCAGCGCAATTTTTCCCCGCCCCATGCGACTGCTCTGCACCGCGTTTAGCGCACTCGCGCTTCTTTTCGTTGGCTGCAACAAATCAGATTCGGGCGGCGGGTCCACGTCCAGCGCGAGCGGGAAACAGCTCACCATTGGCGTCTCGTTCGAGACGTTGCAGACCGAATATTGGGTCGCCGGTTTCAACGCGATCAAAGACGAATTGAAGCAATGCAACTTCAAGGTTCTTGAAGCAGTGGCCGACGGCGATGCGAACAAGCAACTCGAACAAGTGCGCAACTTCATCACGCGCAAAGTGGATGGCATCATCATCGTGCCGAAGGACGCGAAGACGATCCTTCCGTCCATCAAGGCCGCGAACGCGGCGAACATTCCGATCGTGCTGTTCAACCGTCCGGCAGATGTGAGTGCGGGCGTGAAATCCGCGGCGGTTGTTGCGGATAACTTCGCGCTCACGAAAGAGACGGTGACCTACATGATCGGCGAGGCGAAGAAGACCGGGAAGAAGCACAAGGCGCTCGTCGTAATCGGCGACCTTGGAGACATCAATGCGATCGGGCGTCGCGATGGTTTCGAAGCTGCCGTAAAAGAAGCGCCCGACGTCGTCGAGGTGGCTGCGCGCGTGCCAAGCGAGTGGAACCAGGAAAAGGCACAGGCGGGTGTGGTCAACGCGTTGCAGGCGAACCCGGACATTTCATTCATCTTCACCAGCTCGGACTTTTTGTTTCCAAGCATCGTCAGCGCGCTGAAAAGCAGCGGGAAGTACAAGAAGATCGGCGAGCCTGGCCACGTGATCCTCGGCGGGTTCGACGGCGACGCGATGGCTTACCAGATGTTGAAGGACGGCTACCTCGACGCGACGGGCGTGCAGGACGTTTACTTCGAAGCGAAGGCGAGCGTGCAGGCGGTGCTCGACATGCGTGAAGGCAAACAGGTCGCCGACGTGATCAAGGATCCCGGGTTCGTGATTCATCAAGCGAACTTGAAGGAGAAGGCGGGACAGATGTGGGGAGCGAATGTGAAACGATAGATGGCGGTTCGTGGTTCGTGGTTCGTGGTGGGGTGCGTATGGCTAAGACGAATTTTGAGAAACTAAGGGTTTACGGATTGGCGGAAGAGATTGCGGATTTGATTTGGGACATCGCACTGGAGTGGCCGGGGTTTGCGAAGGACGCCGTTGGCAAGCAGATTGTTCGGGCCGCGGATAGCATCGGAGCGAACATCGCCGAAGGTGTCGGACGCGGAAGTCACAAGGACAATCAGCGTTTCGTTCGAACCGCGCGCGGCTCACTTTACGAAACGAAGCATTGGCTGCGGCGGGCGTTCAAGCGAAAGCTTCTCACAAAAGCGCAGGTGGACTCCCTCAAGCCATTGCTCGACGAATTAGCGCCAAAGCTCAACGCCTATCTCAACTCCATCGGTCGCTTTCCAGACACCGAATGACCGCCACCACAACAAGCAACGAACAACGAACAACAAACAAGTTCCTAACCCTTTTCGCGTCCGAATACCTCGTCCTCGCTCTGTGCGTTCTTTATTTCACGGCTCTTGCGCCGTTTGCTGAAGGCTTCGCGTCGCGCGGCAATTTCGGGAACATCCTGCTCACGCTCCTGCCACTGTTCATGTTGGCGATCGGGCAGACCGTGGTGCTCATCACGGGCGGCATCGATTTGTCAGTCACCTCCACCATCGCGCTCACGAGCGTGGTCGGAGCGATGGTGATGAGCGGTGACAACGGCTGGCTCGCTGGCAACCCATTGGCGGTGCCGATTGCGATCACTCTGATGCTCATCGTCGGCGGGGCGGTTGGACTGCTGAATGGAATTGCCATCACGCGGCTGCGCATGCCGGCGTTCATCGTGACGCTCACCACGATGATGTTCGTGAGCGGGTTCGCGGTGTGGCTGACGAAGTCGAAGAACATCGGCGCGCTGCCCGGCGCTTTCACGTTGATCGGGAACAATCTTTGGATTTCCCTGCCGCTCACCGCGGTCGTGGCCGCGTTCGCTCACTTGATGCTGAGCCGATCGCTGTTTGGCCGCTGGCTTTACGCTGTCGGGCACAACAACCGCGCGGCTTACGTCTCGGGCGTGCCGGTCGCGGGCATCACGTGTTCGGCTTACGTCGTCAGCGGCGCGTGCGCGGCGCTTGCGTCGGTGCTGCTCACCGGCCAGGCGGAGACGGGTTCGCCCGTCCTCGGCAAAAACCTGCTGCTCGATGTCATCGGCGCCACCGTCATCGGTGGCACCAGCCTGTTTGGGGGAAAAGGCAAAGTGCTGTGGACCTTGTTCGGCGTGCTCTTCCTGAAACTCATCGATAACAGTCTCAACCTGCTGAATCTCTCCGACTGGGACATCCGCATGGTGAAGGGCGGAGTGATCTTGTTCGCCGCGCTGATGGATGCGGTGCGGAATCGGTTCGTGGTTCGTAGTTCGTAGTTCGTAGTTCGTTGCAATGGAAACGACAAACCACGAACAACGAACAACGAACGACGCGCTCCTGTCGTTCCGCGCGATTGAGAAATCCTTCTTCGGCGTGCGCGTGTTGAAGAGCGTGTCACTGCGCGTGCGCCGTGGAAGTGTTCTGGGACTGGTCGGCGAAAACGGCGCGGGCAAGTCCACGCTGATGAACATTCTCGGCGGTAACTTGCGGCCGGATGCGGGCGAGTTGCTGCTGAACGAGGCACGCTTCGAGCCAAGACATCCGACGGACGCGGCGCGAGCCGGCATCGCGTTCGTGCATCAGGAACTGAACCTGTTTTCCAACCTGACCATCGCGGAAAATATTTTTCTCACATCGTTTCCGCGTGCGCTGCCGCCGTTCATTGCGCGGCGGCAACTGCGCGACCGGGCGGCTGAACTGTTGAACGAAGTGGGGCTGAACCTCAGCCCGGACACGCTGGTCGAGCGGCTTCCGGCGGGCGAACGGCAACTCGTGGAAATCGCGAAGGCACTGAGCCTCGCGCCCAAGCTCATCATCCTCGATGAGCCGACGACTTCGTTGAGCGCGCGAGAGACAGAACATTTGTTTGCGCTGATGCAACGGCTGCGCGAGCGCGGTGTGGCGATGATCTACATCTCGCACATTCTCGGCGACGTGCTGCGGTTGTGCGACGACATCGTGGTGTTGCGCGACGGCGCGATGGTGGGCAACGGCGTGCGCGCGGAGTTCACGAGCGAACGAATGATTTCGCTGATGGTGGGACGGGAGCTGAGCCAGCTTTATCCGAAGCGTCGGGAGCGCGGCGATTCTGTCCCCCTCTCCCCTCAACGGGGAGAGGGCTGGGGTGAGGGGTGGGAACGTCACGAAACACAGGCTGCGAATGAAAGCGCCGGGCTGAACCACCCCGCACCCGTTACCCCTCCCCATGAACCTTTCCTCGGTAGCAGCCGACGTGACGAGGCTCATGCTTCTCAACCGGAGAAAGATCAGAGCCTCGTTACCTCGGCTGCTACGGTACAGGGGTTTGAAGCGCGAAATTTCGTTTCGGGAAATTCTCTCCCCGTTGAGAGGAGAGGGGGACCAGAGGCGCTGCTCGAACTGCGCCACGTCTCGCAGCCGCACATCGTGCGGGACATTTCGTTCGCACTGCATCGCGGCGAGGTGTTGGGTATTTCGGGACTCATGGGCGCGGGACGTTCGGAGCTGGCGCGAATCATCTTCGGTCTTGATGCCCATGCGGGCGGCGAGATTCTGCTGAACGGCAAAGCGCTTCCACGCAGCGGCCCACGGGCACGGATTCAACATGGGCTCGCCTTCCTCACCGAAGATCGCCGGCATGAAGGACTCTGCCTCGAAGCATCGATTGCCGACAATCTGGCGCTCGTCGCCTTGCGCCGCCATGCGCGCACGCCGCTGAAATTTTTGAGCACCGGCACTTGGCGCGAAGCCATTCGCACGATGCGGGCGGCGGTGAAGCTCAGTCCGAACGCGCGCGACGAGCAGGCGGTGAAGACTTTGAGCGGCGGCAATCAACAGAAGGTGGTGATCGGTAAATGGCTCGTGGCCGAGCCACGCGTGTTCATTCTCGACGAACCGACGCGCGGCATCGACGTGGGTGCGAAGTTTGAAATCTATCAACTCATCCACGACCTGGCGGACCGCGGCGCGGGCGTGCTCGTGATTTCTTCCGAGATGGAGGAACTCATCGGCATTTGTGATCGCATCCTCGTGATGGCGCAGGGCGAGATCCGCGACGAATTGCGCTCGGTCGAGTTTGATCGCGAACGAATCCTGCGCGCCGCATTGCTGGACGGAGCGCGGACGGTCACGTCCGCGCGAACCCCATGAAGCGATCTTCCCACAGCAACAATCCAAGCGCGCGGACGAGGCCCTCCGTGCTTGTCCTCCTATTGAACAACGCGTCGTTGGTTTTGTTCGCCGTGGTGCTCGTGGTGTTCGCGCTGCTGTCGCCGAAGTTTTTCACCGGCGACAACCTGGTAAACATTCTCATTCAATCCTCGTCAACTGCGATCGTGGCCACGGGCATGACGTTCGTGCTTCTGACAGCCGGAGTGGATCTGTCGGTCGGTGCGGCGATGTTCGTGGGCGCAGCCGTTTGCGGAAAGCTTGTCATTGGCGGGCAACCGATTCCGCTCGCGCTGGCGGCGATGCTCGGCGTCGGGCTTGCCTTTGGCGCGGTGAACGCCTTGTTCATCACGCGACTGCGGATCATCGCCTTCATCGTCACGCTCGCGACGCTGTTTATCGGACGCGGCTTCGCACTGCGCATCACCGAGACGCGGGCGATGAACCTGCCGGACGCATTCCTCCAACTCGGCTCGGCAAAAGTGGCGGGAATTCCTGTGCCAGTGCTCGCGGTCGCACTCGTGGTGGCCGCAGCGCAGCTCGTGCTCAGTCGTACCGCATTCGGGCGTCAGCTCTACGCGTTGGGCAACAATGTGGAATCCGCGCGCAAGGCGGGTGTTCACGTGCAGCGGCTGACGGCGAGCGTTTACGTGATCAGCGGATTTTGCGCGGCGTTGGGTGGCATCATCGCGCTCTCGCAGCTCGGCGCGGTCGGGCCGAAGTTTGGAGAGAACTACGAGTTCAAAGCCATCGCCGCCGCGGTGCTCGGCGGTACGAGCTTGTTTGGCGGACGGGGAAATGTTTTTCCAGGAACTGTGCTTGGAGCCGTGCTGATCCAGTGCGTCGAGAACGGTCTCGTCCTGCTGAATGCCGATCCGTACCTTTATCCATTGATCACGAGCGCAGTGATTTTCGTGGCTGTGCTGATCGACAGCATTCGCAACGAAACGCTCGCGAAACTTTCCCGGCGTCGCATCCGGCATGATGATTTGGCGTCGGGCGCACCTTGAACGTATTCGTTGGAATCCTGCGTCTCCGCGTGACGTAAAAGGCTGGCGTCTCGTTGCCCCGGCCCCTCAAGCACGGTCCGCTTGCTGCCACAAATCCCTCTCGGTTATGCGCTGACAATGGGCTCCGCAATGGGCTGCGAGGATTTTCGCACTTGCGTTTTGAAGGTGGCGCAAAGAAATTCTGCGCTCTTTATGGAATCAGGCGCACCGCCATCGGCGGCCTTTTACAATTTTGTCGGCTGGCTCGACGTGAACAAGAAGCGCGTGGCAGTCGGAGCCGCGATTGTTGTTTTCATCGCTTTGGTCGTGGCCGTGCTCGTGTGGCGTCATTCCGAACGCGAAGGAGAAGCGGCGCGGGCGCTGTCCGCGGTGCGGGTTCCCTTCAATCCGCTTGATCCCATTCCGCCCGGAACCGCGGAGGCATTCCTGAAAGTGGCGAGCGACTACTCCGGGACGCCTGCCGCGGCGCGCGCGGCGTTTTCCGCGGCATCGGTTTACTTTGTGAGCGGGCAGTACCCGCAGGCGCAGCAGCAGTTCAACAATTTCCTGAGCAAGCATGGCGATACGCCGTGGGTGCCACAGGCGCGTTACGGCCTTGCCGCAAGTGTCGATGCCCAGGGCAACGTTCAGGACGCGATCGCCAAGTACAATGATTTCATCCGCGCTTACCCGAACGATCCCGCCGTGGACGATGCGCGATTGAACCTGGCGCGGCTTTACGAGAAATCGAACCAGCCGACGCAGGCGCTGGATTTGCTGAACAGGATGACCAATGCGACACCGTTCAGCGCGACCGGCGCCGAAGTGCAAGACCGCTTGAAGACGATTTACGCGAAATATCCCGATCTCGCACCGAAGCCCGTGGCACCAGCTCCCGGACCCGCTTTGGCACCGAGGGACGTGCCGTTGATGCTGCGCGACGTGCCGCGCACACCTCAGCCGTCTCCCACGCCCACAGTGCCAACGCCCGCCGCGCCGAACATCAGCGTGCCGGCGAGCACTTCGGGCGCGCCAAAGATTATTTTGCAGACACCTCCGGGCCAGAACAACCCACCGGGGAAATAGAATGCGGACATCGCTGCTGAATCAGTGGCGGACTGGCCGGCCTCATTTACGGACGCTCTCTGATGCGGCGCCCGTAAGGCGATTTCTGAACCACTCGCGTTGATGAAACTGACAATCATCGGGACCGGTTACGTCGGTCTTGTCACTGGAACGTGCTTTGCCGAAGTGGGTCACCACGTGATCTGCGTCGATAAGGACGCGAACAAAATCAAAGTCCTCAAGGGCGGCGGCCTGCCCATCTACGAGCCGGGCTTGAAGGAAATGGTGGACAAGAATGTCGCTGCAGGCCGGCTGCAATTCACCACCTCGACCGATGAAGGCGTCAAGAACTCGGATGTGATTTTCATCGCGGTGCCCACGCCCCCGCAGGACGACGGTTCGGTTGATCTGAGTTTCATCGAAGGCGTCGCGCGTGAAATCGCCAATGCGATGACGACTTACAAAATTGTCGTCGATAAGAGCACCGTGCCGGTGAAGACCGGCGACAAAGTCAGCGAGACGATCAAGCGCTACTGCAAAGCGAAGGTGGATTTCGATGTGGTGAGCAACCCGGAATTCCTGCGCGAAGGTTTCGCCGTGGAGGATTTGATGAATCCGGATCGCGTCGTCATCGGCGTGCGCACGCAGCGGCCGGTCGCGGCGATGAGGGAGATTTACGAGCCGTTCAAAGCACCGATCATCGTCACCGACATCAACTCCGCCGAGTTGATCAAGCACGCGGCGAATTCGTTTCTCGCGCTCAAGATTTCCTACATCAACGCCGTGTCGATCATGTGCGAAGCGAGCGGCGCGAACGTGCAGGAAGTGGCCAACGGCATGGGCATGGACGCGCGCATCGGCCGGCGCTTTCTCGATGCAGGCATTGGCTTCGGTGGCAGTTGCTTTCCAAAAGACCTGAGCGCGTTCATCAAAATCTCCGAGCAACTCGGCTACGATTTCCGCCTGCTGAAGGAAGTGCAGCGCATCAACGCCGACCAGATGGACCGCTTCATCAAGAAGATCATGGAGACGCTTTGGGTGTTGAAGGACAAGCGCATTGGCGTGCTCGGTCTGGCGTTCAAGCAGAACACCGACGACGTGCGCATGTCGCCCGCGATCGACTTGTGTCAGCGCTTGCAAAAGGAAGGCGCGATCCTGCGCGTCCACGATCCCAAGGCGATGGACAAGGCAAAGGATGTTCTGAAGAACGTTACCTACGTCGAGAACATGGACGACGTAGCCGAGGGCTGCGACGCCTTGGTGATCGCGACGGAGTGGCCTGAGTTCAAGAAGCTTAATCTCGAACGTGCTCACAAACTTCTCTCCCATCCGATTATCTTCGACGGGCGCAATCTCTTCGACGCGACGGAAGTCGAGAAGCAGGGCTTCATCTACAAGAGCGTCGGCCGGCCCGAAGTGAAGATGTGAACGTCGTCGAGGTCGCTGCCGGACTGGTTTTTCGCGACGGCAAGTTGCTTATCACCCAGCGCTATCCTGACGCGCACCTCGGCGGACTTTGGGAATTCCCGGGCGGCAAGCGGGAGGGAAACGAGACGTTTGCTGAGTGTCTTGTCCGTGAATTACGCGAAGAACTTGGGATCGAGGTTGAAGTTGGCGAACGTGTCGAAGTCATCGCACACGAATATCCCGGGAAGAAGGTTCTGCTGGAGTTTTTCCGTTGCCGTTGGCTGGCCCACGAGCCGCAACCGCTCGGCTGTCCCGCATTCGCGTGGGTGACGCGTGGCGAATTGGGCCGCTACGCGTTTCCTGCGGCTGACGCGAAGTTGATTGAGCGACTCGGCTCTTCAGACGGCTTTTGGCGATGAGCAATGACGTATTGCCGCTTGGACTCGGCTGCGTGCCGTGCTAGTGTCCGCCCCGAGCTTTTACCCTGAGTAGTTCGGAATGCCTGGTGCAGTCAGCACTGAGCAACGGCGAAGGACACGCCGAAAAATTTTCAGGAAATCATGCGCGCCATTACGAATCGCATTTACATGACGATCCACACCAGCCCTGTGCTGGCGGATATTGTCTACAATTCCGCACGCTACATCTGGCGCGTGCGCTATTGGTTCCGGCACAAGCTGGCGCATCGGAACGCGGTTCCCGTGGAAGACATTCACAAGTATCGCGGCCTCCAGCCAGGCGGGCATTTGCAAACGGCGATCACGAACATCTGCAACGCCAAGTGCGTTTTCTGCGCTTATCCGCGCGCGATCGAAAGCGGCCAGCTCAAGACCGGCGTCATGTCCTTCGAGATGTTCAAGAAGGCTGCCGACGAATGGGGCAAGATCGGCGGCGGCGATCTCGACCTGACTCCAACGGTCGGCGACACGCTGGTCGATCCCGGCGTGATCAAGAAACTCGATTACGCGGTGAAGGTCGCAAAAATTCCAAAAGTCGTGCTCACGACGAATGGAATTCTCCTGAACAAGAACGACTTCTACAAAAAGCTCGTCGATGGCGGCGTGAAGGAGATTTACATCAGCACGCAGGGCACTGATCCCGACATCTACAAAAAAATCTACGGCGTCGATCATTACGACGAGTATCTCGCGGGGTTGAAGAATCTCCTCGAATACAATCGCTCGCAGGGCAGCCCGGTGTTCATCGGCATTCGTTTCCGCAACGCGCAGACGCCCGGCGAAATCATCCGCTCGCGCGATTTTAACGAAGTGATCAAGCCGTATCTCGGCGATCGAGTTCGAATTAACTTCACGGTCGATTACGACAATTGGGGCGGCACGATCAAAGAGGAGGACATGTCCGGCTTCATGCGCATGCGCAAACTGCCGGCCAAGGTCAACGTGCCGTGCATCGGTTTGTTCAACTTCGTAGTTCGCCACGATGGCCTTGTCCGCATGTGCGGCTGCCGCTTCCGCACCACGGACAATGACGACATGGTGGTCGGCGATCTGCGCGAGAACTCGCTCCAGGAAATCGCGAACGGCGAGCGCGCGTGGAAAATCCTCCAGGGATTTTACAAAGGCGAGCGTCCCGACACCTGCCAGGGCTGCACGCTGTATCAGCCGATAACAAAAAAGTGGTTTCAGCAGCGTCTGGCGAATGTTCCGGTGGGCGGCACGAAAGCGGATGGCGCAGCCGAGCCAGTCGCCGCGACGGAGCAGCAACCTGCCTGAGCCGGAGGCCTTTCGGTTTTGCATCATTCACCTGAGGCGCCGATTTCTCTCTGCCCCGGAATTTCCCCCCCCGGCTACCTGAATCTTCACTTCGCAACCGATTGGTTTCACCGAGGGTGACCGATGCCTTCGGCAATCGCGCTTCAACGTCGGGCGGGGTCGCGCTTTCCGTTGATAGAACGAAAGTCCCATCGACTCACGTACGCCAGACTTTGACGCGCCAAGTCGGTTTGAAGGAAACTGTCAACCGCTCGTCAGCAATGGTGCGTTCTTATGAAACTTCGTCACTGCATCGCGACATCAGTCGCCGTCCTCGCCACCCTCACCACCTCAATGTTTGCCGCTGATCAAACTCAACTCCGCGTTATGCGTGAGGTGAAAGGTTCAGCCGACGCCAAGCCGCTCTACGTCGCGAATCGCGCGCCTTTGGAGCCAAGTCCGTTCATCAAACTGCCGATCGGCAGCATTGAGCCACGCGGTTGGTTGCGTCATCAACTTGAGATGGAGCGCGACGGAATGACCGGCCACTTGAAGGAGATTTCGCCTTGGCTGAATTTCGAGAAGAGCGCCTGGGGCAATACGAATGGCGCGGGCAATTTCGGCTGGGAGGAATTGCCATACTGGCTCAAGGGCTACGGCGATCTGGGCTACGTGTTGAAAGACGAGTCGATCATCGCCGAGGCGAAGAAGTGGATCTTGAGCGCGCTGGCGTCGCAGCGCGAGGATGGCTACTTCGGTCCGCGCGAGATGTTGACCTCGTTGAAAGGCAAACCCGATCTGTGGCCACACATGGTGATGCTGAATATCTTCCAGACTTACTACGAGTTCAGCGGAGATCAGCGGGTGATCGACGTGATGACGCGCTACTTCAAATGGCAGGATTCGCTTCCGCCCAGCGCGTTCGGCGAGGGCTATTGGCCGAAGCTGCGCTGGGGCGACAACATCGAGAGCATTTACTGGCTCTACAATCGCACCGGTGAGGCGTGGCTGTTGCCGCTCGCAAAACGGATTCACGACAACATGGCCCGCTGGGACGAAGGCATCATCAACTGGCACAACGTCAACATCGCGCAGGGCTTTCGCGAGCCGACGGTTTACTGGATGCAGTCGCGCGATCCGACACACTTGATCGGTGCTGATCGGAATTATCGCGAGGTGATGGGCAAGTATGGACAGTTCCCCGGCGGCGGCTTCGGCGGCGATGAAAATTGCAGGGAAGGATTTTACGATCCGCGTCAGGGCTTCGAGACGTGCGGCATCGTGGAGTTCACGCACAGCTTTCAAATGCTGACAAAGGTCACCGGTGATCCGCTGTGGAGTGATCGTTGTGAAGACATCGCGTTCAACTCGCTTCCCGCCGCGATGACGCCGGATCAGAAAGGTCTGCACTATCTGACTTGCGCCAACCAGATTCAGCTCGACCGCAACAACAAGGCGCCGGCGATTCAAAACGGCGGCACGATGTTCAGCTATTCGCCGTTCGAGGTGTATCGCTGCTGCCAGCACAATGTCTCGCACGGCTGGCCTTACTACGCGGAGGAACTCTGGCTCGCCACGCCTGATCGCGGACTTTGCGCGTCGCTCTACGCGGAGAGTGAAGTCCGCGCGAAAGTGGGAGACGGCATCGAGGTGCGTGTGACGGAGACGACGGATTATCCATTCGCTGACGAAGTGAAGCTCAAGATCGCGACACCCAAGTCGGTGCAGTTTCCACTCTACCTGCGGGTGCCGCGCTGGTGCGACGCCGCGACTGTGAAGGTCAATGGGAAGAAGGTTTCGGCCCAGCCGACACCGTTGAGTTACATCGTGGTGGATCGCACTTGGAAAAACGGCGACACGGTTTCGCTTACGCTTCCCATGCGCGTCACGGTTGATCGCTGGGCGAAAAATCAGAATGCCGCCTCGGTGAGTTACGGCCCGCTCAGTTTTTCACTCGCAATCAAGGAAGAGTGGAAGCGCTACGGCAAGAACGCCAACTGGCCCGAGTGGGAAGTGCTGCCGAAGAGCGATTGGAACTATGGCCTCGTGCTCGATGAGCAGAAGCCGGAGAAGTCCTTCGACGTGGATCGCAAGCGCGGCCGCCTCGCACCGAATCCTTTCACCCAGGAAAACACGCCGCTCGTCCTCACAGCCAAAGCGAAGAAAATCGCGAACTGGACTGCCGACAAATTCCACATGGTTGGCAAACTTCAGCCCAGCCCGGTGAAATCAGACGCGAAGACTGAAAAAGTCACGTTGATCCCAATGGGCGCGGCGCGTTTGCGCATCAGCGCGTTCCCGGTCATCGGCGACGGTGCTGGCGCTCGCGAGTGGCAGGTTCCAACAATCTCGGCGATTCACGCTTCACACGTTCATTCCAGCGACTCCGTAGAAGCGGTGAATGACGGAATTTTGCCGAAGAGTTCGAGCGACAGCAAAATGCCGCGCTTCACCTGGTGGGATCATCGCGGCACGACCGAGTGGATCGAATGGGGCTTCCCGAAAACGCGCAAGTTGTCCGCCGCCGAGGTCTATTGGTTCGACGACACCGGCAAAGGCAACGTGCGTCCGCCAAAAAGCTGGCGTGTACTTTACCGCGTCGGGGAACGTTGGAGTCCCGTGACGGACGCAAGCGCCTTTGGCACGGAACTGAACAAATTCAATCGCGTCTCGTTCTCCCCCGTCGAGTGCAACGGCATCCGTGTCGAAGCGGAACTGCAGCCGAATTTTTCCGCGGGAATCCTGGAATGGAAGATGGAATAACTGATCCGCGCGGCGTGACGGTCGCGCACTACTTGTTTGGCTTGTGAAAAAAATCACTAATCACTTGCCTGCCAAAAACTCGGTCAGTACGTTGCGCCGCCGACGGTTTCGGCCGAAGCACTGCAGGCGGACATGCAACCGACAAACTCCACCGTCGAGTTGGGCTACAACTCGAAAGTCGAAGGTGACGTCATTGTCACCCGTGCCGATGCTGCCTTGAACTGGTTTCGCCGTAACTCACTCTGGCCCATGCCCATGGGGCTCGCCTGCTGCGCCATCGAGTTGATGGCGGCGGGCGCGAGCCGGTTTGACATCGCGCGGTTCGGTGCGGAGGTCATGCGATTTTCTCCCCGGCAATCTGACCTCATGATCGTCGCTGGCACGGTCACTTACAAAATGGCGCTCGCGGTGAAGCGCATCTACGACCAGATGGCGGAGCCGAAGTGGGTCATCGCGATGGGCGCGTGTGCTTCCACCGGCGGCATGTATCGCAGTTACGCGGTGCTGCAAGGCGTGGACAACATCATCCCCGTGGACATTTACGTTGCGGGTTGCCCGCCGCGGCCCGAGGCGCTGCTCGATGCACTGATCAAGATGCAGGAAAAGGTCGGCAAGGAATCCGCCCTTGGCATCCGAAAGAAAGCCGCCGCTTAAATTGTAAATCTCCCGTGGCTGCCATCGATCTCGCAAAACAACTCAAGGACAAGTTCGGTGATCTGATCTCCGATCCGGCTGAGTTTCGTGACGAGGTGACGCTGAAAGTTGCCGATGCCGAGCGAATCGCAGAGGTCTGCGACTTCGCGAAAAAGTCCCTCGGGTTCAACATGCTGGTTGATCTGAGCAGCATTGATAATTACGGCGAGGACCCGCGATGGACTTTGGTTTATGAGCTCTATCACATGGAGCAAAAGGCGCATCTCCGGCTGAAGACCGACGTCAGCGAAGAAAAGTCGGAGTTGCCGACCATCGTGAATGTGTGGCGCACGGCCAATTGGCACGAGCGCGAGATTTACGACATGATGGGGATTCGATTCCGCGGTCATCCCGATCTGCGGCGCATCCTGATGTGGGATGGCTATCCTTACTTCCCGTTGCGAAAGGATTTTCCTCTCGCGGGCAAGCCGACGGAACTTCCCGAAGTGGCCTTTACCAAACCCGCACCGCTCGAAGGCGGGCCGTTTGTGACGGTGCCGGGTGGCAAGGATTCACTGGCTCGCGAACCGCGCGTGCGCGTGCCGCTAACGGAATCGGTCGAAACCGTTTCGCGCCTGGAACGTCGTCTCGATGTAAAGCCGGCGCATGAACCGGACCAGCCGCAGCCGAATGCGGCGATGCCGAAATCGTAATGGCCACGACTCAAGAAATTACTTTTCGTGACGGGCCTTCGCGGATGGCCGCGGAGGACGCGAAGCAACACGCCGTTGGGCCGGGCGTGGCGCAGCAGCAATCGGAACTCGAAGGCGAACAGATGGTGCTCAACATGGGGCCGTCGCATCCCGCCACGCACGGCGTCTTGCGCCTCGTGCTGGAGTTGGACGGCGAGATCATCACCAAGGCGATTCCCGACGTCGGCTACCTGCATCGCGGTGACGAGAAGATCGCGGAGAACATGACATACACCCAATTCATCCCTTACACGGATCGACTGGATTACCTCTCGCCGCTCGCGAACAACGTGGCTTACGCGCTTGCGGTCGAGAAGCTGATGGGCATCGACAAAGCGCTGCCGCCGCGTTGCCAATACATCCGCGTGATCTGCTGCGAGCTGGCTCGCATCTCGTCACATCTGCTGGGCGTAGGCTGCTTCGGGATGGACCTGGGAGCCCTGACCGTGTTCATGCACACGTTCACCGAGCGCGAAAAAATTTATAACCTTGCCGAGTCGCTCACCGGCGCGCGCTTCACGACAAGTTACACGCGCATCGGCGGCGTTTCACGCGATACGCCGAATGGCTGGATCGCGGCGGTTGGAAAATTTTGTGATGAAGTGGTGACGAACTTCGATGAGTCCGAAACGTTGCTGACGCGCAATCGAATCTTCGTCGATCGCACGCGGGATGTCGGAATCATCTCGAAGGAGGACGCGATTGACTACGGGTTGACGGGGCCGAATCTGCGTGGCTCCGGCGTCGATTACGACGTGCGCAAGGCGAAGCCGTATCTCATTTACGACCAGCTCGAGTTCGATGTCGCGCTCGGTTCGGTGGGCGATTGCTACGATCGTTACCTCGTGCGCATGGAAGAAATGCGGCAGAGCGTCCGCATCATTCGCCAGTGTCTTAAAAACATTCCCGGCGGTGCGAACAACGAAGGCAACGAGCCTGTGCGTGTGAACGACGGCAAGGTCACGCTTCCGGCGAAGGACAAAGTGATGAGCAGCATGGAAGAGCTGATTCATCACTTCATCAACGTGACGCAGGGCGTGAACGCCCCGGTCGGCGAAGTGTATTTCGGCGCGGAGAATCCGAAGGGCGAATTGGGCTTCTACATCAATTCGCGCGGTGGCGGAACGCCGTATCGGATGAAGATCCGCGGGCCATCGTTTTGCAACTTGAGCATCCTGCCGCATCTCGTGCCCGGCAACATGCTGAGCGACGTGGTGAGCATTTTGGGCTCGCTCGATTTCGTGATGGGAGAGTGCGATCGATGAGCGCCGAGACTTACGAACCCATTCCGAATTCGTTGCGGAGCGATCCAAAGTGGAGGGTCACGCCCGAGATCGAGGCCGAGGTCAACGAATTGCTCACGCATTACCCGGCGGACAAACAGCGCGCCGCATCGCTCATGGTGCTGCACGCGATTCAGGAGTTGCACGGCTGGATTCCGCAGGAAGCCGTGGAGTGGACGGCGAAGAAGCTCGGACTGTCGCCGATCAACATCTACGAGATCGTGACGTTTTATCCGATGCTCCGTCGCGAGCCGTTCGGGACGCATCATTTGAAAGTTTGCCGCACGTTGAGCTGCGCGCTCGGCGGCTCCGGTGAACTTCACAAACATTTCTGTCAGAAGCTGGGACTGGATTCCCACGCGCATGGGCCGCAGACGACGAAGGACGGCAAATACACGGTCGAGTTTGTCGAATGCCTCGCGAGTTGCGGCACCGCTCCGGTGATGATGTGCAACGAGGATTTCTACGAGGGGGTCAGCAACGCGAAGGCGGATCAGCTTTTGGAGAAATACAAGTGAGGTCATGTCGACGAAGCGCAAACATGAAGACGACGCTGAAAGATTGGCCCAAGGTGCATCGAAAGCTCAAGGGCATGCCCGGCCTCGACGAGCACGAAACAATCCTGTTCGCAAGGTTCGCCGCGGCGACGCCGGACGAACGATGGCAGATGAACGTGAATTATCTCCGTTCGCTCGGCTTGTGGGGGCGCTCGACGGTGAAAACATCCGGTTCCAGGTGATCGGCATGTCGGCCGCGAATCTCCAAGGCGTTCCCGGTTCCACAGTGGGTGTGGATCTCTGGCTGGATTTGTCGCCGCGCAACGACATGCGGGCGATTAACCTCGCGGTGCGGCAGGGTGCGCAAATGGTGCGGAACACGGTGGTGGAGTTGGCGGACGGAACCATGGTGAATTTTGTTTATGAAGTGACCGGGCTGCCAGCTTTCAAACGTGTCTTCTCGAAAGCGATTTGGATGGAATGGCAGGGGACAGAAATCGCGGTGTTGCCGCTTGAACTGATCGAGAAAAGCAAACGTGCCATTGGCCGTCCCAAAGATTTGTTGCATCTGGAACTCATTCGCCAGCGTTACGAAGTGATCAAACGAGGTGGAAAATGAATTGGCTGCCCGACATGGATTTGAACCATGACAAACAGATTCAGAGTCTGTTGTGCTACCGTTACACCATCGGGCAGTGGCGAAGCGGCGTGAAGGTATCGCCTTGGAGCGCTGAGTCAAGAAACTGAATATGCCCGAGCAATACCGCCTCATCCTCAAGAACATCGACGCGCCGGGTTACTCGATCGACATCGAGTGTTACCTGCGGCACGGCGGCTATGGGGCTTGGAAGAAGGCGCTGGCATTGCCCGCGAAGGAATTGCCGGATGGCAAGAAGCTCACGGCGCAGGAACAACTGCGCGAGGATGTGAAGGCATCGGGGCTGCGCGGTCGTGGCGGCGCCGGGTTTTCGGCGGGGCTCAAGTGGAGCTTCGTGGACCGCAAAAGCGGCAAGCCGATTTACCTCATCTGCAACGCGGACGAATCAGAGCCGGGCACCTTCAAGGATCGCCAGATCATCCACAAAGATCCGCATCAGCTCATCGAGGGGATGATCATCTCGTGCTTCGCGAACGACGTGAAGCTCGCCTACATCTACATCCGCGGCGAGATGCCCGAGGGTGCGCGTATTTTGAATCGCGCGTTGAAGGAGGCGCGTGCGAAGGGTTTTCTCGGCAAGAATATTCTCGGCAGCGGCTACGATTTGGAGATTCACGTTCATCGTGGCGCAGGCGCTTACATCTGCGGCGAGGAGACGGGCTTGATCGAATCGCTTGAAGGCAAGCGGCCCTATCCGCGCATCAAGCCACCTTACTTTCCCGCGATCCTCGGCCTCTGGATGTGCCCGACGATCGTCAACAACGTCGAAACGCTCTGCAACGTGAAGCACATCGTCGAGATGGGCACGGCGAATTTCGCGAAGCTCGGCACGCCGAACAACACCGGCACGCGCATCGTGAGCCTCAGCGGCCAGGTGAAGAAGCCGGGCTATTACGAAATCGAAGTCGGCAAGGTCACCATCGGCGAGTTGATTTTTCACGAGAACTTCGGCGGCGGCTTGCGTGATGGTCGAAAACTCAAGGCAGTAATTCCCGGCGGTTCATCGGCGAAAGTTTTCAAGGCCGGCGAAAAGTTTAAGATCAAGAAGAAGAACCCGGACGGCACGATGGCGGAAGTCGAGACGGACATGCTCGATCTGCCCTATGACTTCGACACGCTCATCGCCGCCGGCTCCATGTCCGGTTCCAGCGCCATTATTGTGATGGATGACTCCGTGGATATCGTCGAAGCGCTCGCGAATCTCAGTGAGTTTTACGCGCACGAGAGTTGCGGCCAATGCACACCTTGCCGCGAAGGTTCGCTGTGGATGAGCAAGGCGCTTCATCGCCTCACGCATGGTGAAGGCCGGAAGAGCGACGCGGATTACCTGCTCGGCATCGCGAACAACATTCCCGGCGGCCGCACCATTTGCGCCTTCGGCGAAGCCTGCTCGTGGCCCGTGCAGAGTTTCGTCGGGAAATTCAAGGACGAGTTCATCGCGAAGGGTGCGGAAGCCGAAGCGCGCCGCGGCGGTGCTGGTCCGATGTACGACATCAAAATCGCTGCGAGCCCAGAATGAGAGAGGAACGATGCCCAAGCTTTACGAATACTTCGGCATCGTCGTTTACTTTTACACGAATGAACACGAACCGATTCACGTTCACGGCCGCCACGCCGGGTGCGAGAGCAAAGCGGAAATCATCCGCGAGAATGGCCGCGTCGTGGGCATCGTGTTTCGTGACATTCCCGGAAAACGGCCGCTCGAAGGAGCCAAGCTTCGGAATTTTCAAGAGCTGGTTGAAGCAAAGGCCGAGGAAATCGTGGAGCGATGGATTAACTTCTTCGTGCATAACATTCGCAGCAAACCCGAGATCATTACGCGGAGGGTGAAATGAAAACGACGACGCAGTACCTGGAGATTACGAACGCCGAATATGTTTCTGGATACAAGATCCGGCTCACGTTCAACGACGGCAAAGTTCACGTCATGGATTTCGGCCCGTTGCTGAAGAAGGCCCGCAATCCTGACACGACTGATTATCGCGACCTCAAAAAGTTCAAGACGTTCCGCATCGTGGATGGCGACCTGATGTGGGGAGATTACCAAATGATTTTCCCTATCATGGATTTGTATCGCGGAGAAATCTGATGTCCACCGCCGCAACAACCGAGCAAAAGTCTGCCACGTCGCCGGTCGAGACCATCGCCGTAAAAGTCGATGGCAAGGCCGTGCAGGTGCCGAAGACGACGCCAGACCCGGTCACTGGCAGGCCGATTCCCACCACGATGATCCAGGCCACGAATCTGGCGAAGGTGGACGTGCCGCATTACTGCTATCATCCCAAGCTGCCGGTTTCGGGCAATTGCCGCATGTGCCTCGTCGAGTTTGGCACACCAGCGATGGGGCCGGATCGCAAGCCCATTCTCAACGAGGACGGCACGCCGAAGATCGCGAAGTCGCCGCGGCCCGTCATCGCGTGCGCCACACCGATTTCGCCGGGAATGGAGATTTACACCACCACGCCTGCGGTGAAGCAGATGCGTGAAGGCGTGCTCGAATCGTTGCTCATCAATCATCCGCTCGACTGCCCGATTTGCGATCAGGCCGGCGAGTGCAAGCTCCAGGAATACTCGGTCGATTACGGCCAGTCGCAGAGCCGCTTCGTGGAGCACAAGGTTCACAAGCCCAAGCGCATTGATCTTGGCCCGCGCATCGTGCTTGATGCCGAACGCTGCATCCTTTGCACGCGCTGCATTCGCTTCACAAAGGATGTCGCGGGCGATGACGCGCTCGGCATCGTGAACCGCGGCAGTTACAACACGATCTCGGCGTTCCCTGGCAAACCGTTCGACAACAATTACACGCTCAACACCGTGGACATCTGTCCCGTGGGCGCGCTTACGTCGAAAGATTTTCGCTTCAAGATGCGCGTGTGGTTCCTCAAGGAAACCAGGAGCCTCTGCACGAGTTGCGGCACGGGCTGCAACATCGTCATTGGTTCGCGCGAAGAAAAAATCCATCGCTACGAACCGCGTGAGAACGACGCGGTCAACTCGACTTGGATGTGCGATTACGGTCGGCTCAACTACAAGTGGATCGGCAGCGAGAAGCGGCTGACGAAGGTTGGAGGTTCCAGGCTGAAGGTTGCTGCTTGGAATACTGCGCTCGCCGAAATCTCGGAAGTGTTGCGCAAAGCAGCGGTTGGTTCCGTTGCCATCGTCGCGTCGGCTCGGCAGACGAATGAAGAGTTGTTCCTGCTGAAGAAACTAGCGACGAAGTTCGATGCGCTCACTGATTCCGTCCCGCGCATCGCGGAAAGCGACAAGCTGCTGCTCGACGAGGATCGCAATCCGAACACGACCGGTTCGCGACTGATTGGAATATCCTTCACCGAAACCGGCATCAACCTGCCGAAGATCGCCGACGGCATCCGCGCCGGGAAGATCACGACGTTGATCGTCTTCGGCGAAGATGTAACGAAGCACGGCATCGGCGCCGACCTGCTGGCGAAACTCGACACGCTGATCGTCAGCGACATTTTGCCGAACAAGACGACGGAGGTTGCGCACTACTTGTTGCCCGGCTGCGCGCACGCCGAGAAGCGCGGCTCGTTCACCAACATCAAAGGCCGCGTGCAGCGATTCCTGAAAGCCGTTGAGCCGCGCGGCGATGCACGACCTGAGTGGGAGTTTCTCCACGAGTTGGTTCATAACGTGACCGGCCAGAATGGCTTTGTGAGCATTGAAGGGTTGTTTAACCAGATGGCGAAGGAAGTGCCCGCGTTCAACGGCGTGACTTGGGCCGCGCTCGGCGATAACGGCGTGACGGTGGAAATCTGACGCAATGGACTGGAACTTCATAATTTTCAGCGCGGTGAAGATCGTCGGCGTCATCACCGTGGTGATGACCTTCGTTGCTTATTCCGTTCTCGTGGAGCGCAAGGTGTCCGCGTGGATTCAGGATCGCGTGGGACCGAATCGAACCGCGCCTCCGCTGTTGGCCAAGATTCCTGTCATCGGGCCGTTTTTGATTAGCCTCGGTATTTTCCAGCCGATCGCCGACGGCTTGAAGCTGTTCATGAAGGAAGATTTTACGCCATCGCACGTGCGCAAAAGTTACTTCTGGATCGCGCCCGCAGTTGCGATGGCGCCGTCGTTGATGACCATCGCAGTGATTCCGTTCGGCTCATGGATGGGCTTGCAGAAGATGGTGATCGCGGATTTGAACGTCGGCGTGCTCTACACCTTCGGCATCGTGTCGCTGGCGGTTTACGGCCTGGTGCTCGCGGGATATGCAGCGAACTCGAAGTATCCGTTTCTCGGCAGCATTCGTTCCAGCGCGCAGATGATTTCCTACGAGATTTCAATGGGCATGTCGGTGATCCCGATCTTCCTCGTCGCGGCTTCGCTCAATGTCGAAGGGCTTTCGAGTGCGTGGCAGGAACTCTTGAAGGGCACCAGTTCGCTGAACCTCAGCCGCATCGTGGCGTATCAGGCGGAGCACGGCTGGTTCGCGCTGCCGTTCATGGCGAAGACGCAGACGGCGCTCAGTTACTTTGTGTGGCCGCTGACGTTTATTGCGTTCATCATCTTCCTCGTGTCCGCGTTTGCTGAAACCAATCGCCTGCCGTTCGACCTGCCGGAATCGGAGACGGAGCTTGTCGGCGGTTATCACACGGAATACAGCTCGATGAAGTTCGGCCTTTTCTTTCTCGGCGAATACGCGGCGATGATCGCGGCGAACTCGTTGATCGTGACACTGTTCCTCGGCGGCTGGACGCTGCCGTTCGCCGGGCTGGACCAACCCGCGACAAGTGTCGCCATCGGCATCGCCCAAATCGCGATCTTCATCGGCAAGATGCTGGCGATGATGGTGGTGATGATCTGGGTGCGCTGGATGTTGCCGCGCTTTCGCTACGACCAACTCATGGATCTGGGCTGGCGCCGATTCATCCCGGTGGCGCTCGCGAATATTTTGCTCGTGGCCTGCGTGCTATGGGCGACGACGAAATGAAATCCCGGCAGAACATCGTCACGCCGAAGGCGAGCCTTTCATTAGCACCCGGCTGAAGCCGGGTGACACGGCGGGCATGTGATGTTTCAGCCGCTTCAGCGGCTTTTCGGATCGGTTTGAATGTGGCGGTGAAGAAATGACGTATGCCGCTCCACTCCTACTGCCGCTGCTGGCTGCACCTCACGTGGGCCACGTTGGAACGTCGTCCCTTACTCGCGCCACCCGCTGCGGCAAAACTTTCGGGATACCTTCACGAATACGCGAAGCACAAGGGCATCTACCTGCGCATCAATTATGTGAATGTGGATCACGTTCACGCGTTGATCGACTTACCTGTATCGAGACCCATCGAGGAAGTTCTTCAGTTGCTCAAGGGTGCCTCGTCCCATTGGGTGAACGAGAGCAATCTCGTTCCCGCCAAGTTTGGGTGGCAACGCGGGTATGGAGCGTTCTCGGTTTCGCATTCGGGTGTGGAGGAAGTGAGCGCTTACATCGCAGCCCAAGAAGAGCATCATCGGAAGCGAACGTTCGCCGAGGAAATGAAACTTCTGGTCGAGAAATACGGCTTGCAGTGGCACGAGGAGGAAAACCGTTGAAACGGTTTTCCTCGATGCGCGACGATTACACCCGGCTAAAGCCGGGTGCTAATGAGAGAACGGAAGGGGGGGCGAGTTTGCCACCGTGCCATTCTGTTTTCCGAGCACGCAAAGCGAAATGATCGTTTCACGAAAAAAACTGACGTGGTTCGAACGCCTGTATCTGCCGGCGCTCATCGGCGGGTTCAAGGTGACGGCGAAGCATCTTGTCCACACGCTGTTCGGTAGGCACACGGCGGCGAAGGAAACTGCGGGCGGTTTTTATCCCGAGACGAAATGGATCGTTGCCAACGGCTATCGCGGCGCGCCCTATCTCGTGAAGGATCAGAACGGCGACACCAAGTGTGTGTCGTGCCAGCTCTGCGAATTCGTCTGCCCGCCGAAAGCCATTCGCATCACACCGCCGGGGCCGAGTGGCGAGATCGCCGACCGTTCGAACGCGGAGAAGATGCCGAAGGAATTCGAGATCAACATGCTGCGCTGCATCTTCTGCGGCTTCTGCCAGGAAGTGTGCCCCGAGGAAGCGATCTTCCTGAAAAGCGATTACTCGCTCCACGGCCTGACGCGGGCGGAGATGATCTACGACAAGGAGAAACTTCTCGCGCTCGGCGGCACGCACGCGGGAATTCAGAAGTGGAAGAACAAAGCCGAGGAGGCGGAGGAACAGGAAGCCTTTCCCGTGAAACCCTGACGCGACGATGAACTAACGCACATGCAGGATATTCTCTTCTACATTCTCGCAGCGCTCGCTCTCGGCTTCGGTTTCCTGACCGTGGCAAATCCGTTCAGCCGCAATCCCGTCACGAGCGCGATGTTCCTTGTCCTCACGATGGGTGCGCTGGCTGGACTGTTTGTCCTGCTCCACGCGTTCTTTATCGCGGCGGTGCAGATCCTCGTTTACGCCGGGGCGGTGATGGTGCTGTTCCTGTTTGTGATCATGTTGCTCAACTTGAAAGATGAAGAGCGACGCAAGTTCAACGCCTTCGGAATTGGTGCGGGCTTCATCGCGGTCGGTGCGATCGCGGCGTTATTGGTGAAGACAATTTGGTTTTCTGGCATTGGCGAAAACAAAACGCCTTCGCTTGAAGGTTCCACCGTCACGCTGGGTCGCGAATTGTTCACCAAATACCTGCTGCCGTTTGAACTCATCTCCGTGCTGCTGCTCGTTGCCATGGTCGGCGTGATTCTGCTGAGCAAGAAGGATCTGAAATGATGCACGTCGGCCTCGAACACTATCTTGTCGTCAGCGCTGCGCTTTTTTGCCTCGGCATCCTCGGCGTCGTCATGCGCCGCAATCTGCTGGTGATGTATATGGGCCTCGAACTGATGCTCAACGCGGCGAACCTCACGCTCGTCGCCTTCTCGCGATTCAACAATCACCTGAACGGCCAGATCATGGTCTTCTTCATCATCACCGTGGCGGCGGCGGAAGTGGCTGTCGGCCTCGCGCTGATCGTGGCCCTGTATCGCAAGCGCCAGACCGCGCACGTGGAAGATCTGACCTCGATGAAACTTTGATGAAGAACCAACTACCAGACGATGTTTGCGTCCTTCGAAATCCGGGTGGCAAGGCCCGGTTTCAAGGTCTGGTTTCCGTGAATGGGCACTGTGATGATTTTGATCTCGCCTGCCTTGCCGAAGATATGATGGCTTCCGCGGATGCGTTTCAATATCCAGCCATGTTCGTGAAGCAACCGGCACATTTCCTTGCCGGTGATGGGCTTCATATGGCGAGTTCCGCTACTTCGATTTCTGGCTGTGGCTGGCGGCCTTCTTCGCGCAACACTTCGAGGTGACCCAATGCCGCTTCACGCAGATTTTCCATCAACTCGGCGGCGGTTTCGCCCTGAGAATAACAACCAGGCAGCGACGGCACCTCACCCCAATAGCCGCCATCTGGCTCCGGATGGACAACGACTTTGAACGTCATGATGACAAAATGCGCGGGACGTTCGACTAAAGCAAGCTGGCGAAACTGCTCTGAGGCAGAGCACGATCACCCGCAGGTGCAGGCAGAGCACGTGGAAGATCTGACCTCGATGAAACTTTGATGAACTTCAGCTACCCGGAAGATTTGGCGTGGGTCGTTTTGTTGCTGCCTCTGGTGGCGACTTTGATCATCACGCTGTTCACGCAGCGCTGGAAATTTCTCAGCGCGCAAATCTCCATCATCGCCATCGTCGGTTCGTTCGTGGCGAGCGCCGTGCTCGTCGCGCAATTCATGCTCATGCAGGCCAGGGGCATGGACGCGACGCCGTTCGAATGGCTCGCCGCTGGCGTGCCCGGCTTCGATGAACTGAAAGTCAACATCGGCATGCACATCGATCAACTCAGCCTGCTGATGCTGTTGATCGTGACCGGCGTCGGCGGCGCAATTCACATTTACTCCTACGGTTACATGCGCGACGACCCGGGATTCTCACGTTTTTTCGCGTGCCTGAGCCTGTTCACGTTCTCGATGCTCGGCATCGTCCTCTCGAACAACTTCGTGATGACGTTCATCTTCTGGGAACTGGTCGGCGTCTCCAGCTATCTGCTCATCGGCTTCTGGTACGAACGCGGTTCGGCGGGCGACGCGGCGAAGAAAGCATTCATCACCAATCGCCTGGGCGATTTCGGATTCTTGATCGGCATCATCATGATCTGGGCGATCACCGGACAAACGGACTTCGACGCGCTGCAATCCAAATTCACAAAGAACCCAGAAGTGCTCGGCGCGTGGGTGAATGTCGCCGGCCTGCTGATCTTCTGCGGCGCGATGGGCAAGTCCGCGCAATTTCCGCTCCACGTCTGGCTGCCGGACGCGATGGAAGGCCCGACGCCCGTCTCCGCGCTCATCCACGCCGCGACGATGGTGGCCGCCGGCGTTTACATGCTCTGCCGCGTGTTCTTCATCTTCAGCGCGAACGCCGTGTGGCCCGAGGCGCTTTCGTTCATGAACGGCTGGACGGCGCTTGATGTGATCGCGTGGATTGGCGGATTCACCGCATTGCTCGCCGCGCTGATCGCGGTGCAGCAAAACGACATCAAACGCATCCTCGCATACTCCACGCTCTCGCAACTCGGCTACATGGTGATGTCGGTCGGCCTCGCGGGACCGACGCCCGCGATGTTCCACCTCGCCACGCACGCATTCTTCAAGGCGCTGCTGTTCCTTGGCGCCGGCTCTGTGATCCACGCGATGCATCACGAGCAGGATATTTGGGCGATGGGCGACTTGCGCAAGAAGTTGCCCACGACCTGGTGGACATTCCTCGTCGGCACGCTCGCGCTGGCGGGCATCTGGCCGCTCGCAGGCTTTTACTCGAAGGACTCCATTCTCGCCCTGGCGGCGGAGCACAAACCCATCTTGTTTGTCCTCGCGGTGTTCGTGGCGTTCCTCACGGCGTTCTACATGTTCCGCCTTCTATTCGTTGTCTTCTTCGGGCCAGCGAAGAGCGATCACGTCCATCACGCGCACGAATCTCCCGGCGTGATGATCTGGCCGCTCCGTGTGCTCGCTTTGTTCTCGGTGATCGGCGGAGTCATCGGCATCGATGTGTTTGTTGGCCAAATGTTCACCAAGGGCGAAGCGCATCACGGGGAATGGTTCGACGCAGTTCTCCAGCCCTTTGGCCACAACGCGCTCGCCGCTTTGTTCGGCCTGCTCGCCGCGATCGTGGGCATCAGCCTCGCCGCCGCTTGCTATTGGAACGCGACGAACGATCCATTGCCGGCGCGTCTCGGCTGGCTCTCCCGCGCGATGCGCAACCGTTTCTACTTCGATGAACTTTACGCGGCGATGATCGCCGTCACCCACGAAGCGCTCTCGAAACTCGCTGACTGGTTCGATCGCTGGATCATCGCGGGATTGGGCGTTCGCGGCACGCATGGCACCACGGAAATTTTTGGCCGCGCGCTGCGCCTGGTGCAGACCGGGAATCTTCAAACCTACGCCTTCTTCTTCGCCCTCGGCGTGGCGGTGGTGTTATTTTTTGTTTTGAGATGAACGCGACCATTGACGATCTGAAGACGATTCTGCCCGATGTGCGCGCAGCATTGGTGCGTTGCCTGGGGACCGATTTCGTCCGCGCGTATCTCTACGGCTCGTGCGCACGCGGCGAGCAGACGCCGGATTCGGACATCGACGTGCTCGTGATCGTGCGTGACGAATCCGAACGCGTGCGGTTGACCGAACGTACGTCCGAGGCGATCGCCGGGCTTTGCCTTAAACACGGCACGCTCATCTCTCGCGCGTTCATGTCGGAGGAACGCTTCAAGAAAGGGATCAGCCCTTTCCTGATCAATGTCCGGCGGGAGGCGGTGCCGCTGTGAAACCGGAACTGCAAGCCCTCATGGACAAGGCTGACCAAAGCTTGTCCGCCGCCGAGTTGCTGTTGAAGGAAGGCTACGGCGACTTCGCCGCGTCACGCGCCTATTACGCAATGTTCTACGCGGCAGAAGCGTTACTGCTGGAGCGCGGGCAGGCGTATTCCTCGCACAAAGCGGTCATCAGCGCGTTCGGCGTGGAGTTTGCCCGTACGGCGCAAATGGACCCGGCGCTGCATCGGGCGCTCATCGAGGCGCAAACGCTGCGGCAGACCGGCGATTACGAAACCGGAACACCAATCACAGAAGCAGAGGCCAGGCAAACCATCGCTGCGGCGCGCAGTTTTCTACTGGCCGCCACGCAAAGGCTTACCGCCACTTAAACGATGTCATTGCTCACCTACATCATCATGGTGCCGTTCATCGGAGCGCTGATCGTGGCGCTGATTCCGCGCGATTACCGCTTCGTCATCCGCATCGTGGCGCTGGCGAGCAGCTTGATTTCAATGGTGCTGGCGATTGCGCTCTTCACGAAGTTCGACGCGAGCGCGACGGGCTTTCAATTCGTGCAGAAGGTGCCGTGGGTAAAATCACTCGATCTCAATTTCCACGTCGGCGTGGACGGCATCAACGTCGGCTTGATCCTCATGGGCGCCATCGTCGCGTTCGCGGCCACGTTCGTGTCGAACAAGATCGAGACGCTGGTCAAAGAATTCTATCTGCTGCTGCTCGTGATGATCGGCGGCATTCTTGGTGCATTCGCGTCGCTGGATTTGTTCTTCCTCTACTTCTTCCACGAACTCGCGCTGGTGCCCACGTTCATCATGATCGGCGTGTGGGGACGCGGAGAGCAGAAGAACTACGCGACGTTCCAGATCACGCTCTATCTCAGCATCGGCGCATTGTTCGCGCTCGTCGGATTGATCGCGCTTTACCTGAACAGCGCGGTGGGTGGCTTGCCCGCCACTTTCGACATCGTTGAGATGACGCGGCGATTCAAAGCCGTGCCGCTGGTGCTGGGCGCGCAGAAGCTGATCTTCCCGCTGCTGCTGTTCGGCTTCGGCATTCTCGTTTCGCTTTGGCCGTTCCACACATGGGCGCCGCTTGGTTATGGCTCCGCGCCCGCGCCGACGGCGATGCTTCACGCGGGTGTGTTGAAAAAATTCGGCCTCTACGGCTTGATCCGCATCGCGATTCCGTTCGCGCCGGACGTTGCAAGAGCGCATCTGCACCTCATCGCGTGGCTGGCGCTCGGGAACATTCTCTACTGCGGTTGGGTGGCGATGCGGCAAAAGGATTTCAATTTCCTGCTCGGCAATTCCAGCGTGGCGCACATGGGCTTTTGCTTCCTCGGCATCGCGAGCCTGAGCCTGGTCGGCATCACGGGAACGGTGCTCGTGATGATCGCACACGGATTTCTCGCGGCGTTGAGTTTTGGCTTGAGCGGTTACTTGAACGAACAAACCGGAACGCTCGAAATCAGCAAGCTCGGCGGCCTGATGAAGAAGATGCCGTTCATCGGCGTGGCGCTTGTGATCGCAGCGATGGCGGGTTGCGGCCTGCCGGGCTTCGCCAACTTCGCTGGCGAATTGCTGACGCTCTTCGGCGCGTGGAAAACGTTGTCCCCGTGGGTCGTCGTCGCCGCATGGGGCGCGCTGGTGGTCGGTGCGATCTACATGTTGCGTGCGGTGCGAAACATTCTTCACGGCCCGCTCGCGGAGAATCTGCCGACGGTTCGCGACGCCAGCACATGGCGCAGGATTCCATTCCTGCTGCTGATCGCGTGCTTGCTGCTCTTCGGTGTCATGCCGCGACTGCTCACGAGCAAGATCGATCCCGCCGCACGGGAGATCGTCGCCATGGTGAAAGGCGAGTTGCCAAAACCCGCGCCGCTGAAGCGCGCCGCCAGGAAGTGATTTCTCGATGAACCTTTCTTTGATGAGTCTCGAAGTCGCCGTGGTCCTGCTCGGGCTTGGCGTGTTGCTGCTCGATCTGTGGATGCCGGCAGAGCACAAGCGCAAGCTGGGCTACGCCGCCGCGCTCGGGGTGCTCGCGATTTTCGCCTGCTCGTTCTGTCAACAGTTCGCGCTCGTCGGCGAACCGCAAATCACTGCGGCCGGCAGCTACGTTCTCGACCCACTCGCACTGTTCTTCAAGCGCTTCTTCCTCGTGGCGGCGTTCTTCGTTCTGGTCATGGCAACGGAGTTCGCGGATCGCATCGAGGCGGGCATCTCCGAGTATTATTCGCTGATCCTCTTCGCGCTCGCGGGGATGATGTTCGCCTCGTCGGCCAACGATTTCACGCTGCTCTTCGTTTCGCTCGAAACCATCACGGTGACGTTTTACGTGCTCACGAGTTTTCAGCGCGGTCGCGTGCAATCGCTGGAAGCCGGCGTGAAGTATCTCGTCATCGGCGGGCTATCGACTGGCTTCACGGTCATGGGCATTGCGCTCGTTTCTGGCACGGCGACGACAACGATCGCCGGGCACGCGTTGAACGGAATGAACTTCGGGGATCTCGCGCAGTTCGTGAAATATTACAGCCCGGACCATCAAGGTGGATTTCCGCCGCTCTTCCTCGCGGGACTCGCGCTCGTGCTGGCCGGACTGGGATTTAAGATCGCGGCGGTTCCATTTCAAATCTGGGCGCCGGATGTTTATCAGGGTTCACCCACGCCCACGACGGCGTTTCTCGCGATCGGTTCCAAGGCTGCCGGATTCGTGCTGTTGCTTCGACTACTCTTCACCGCAGTGCCCGACGTGACATTTCACTGGGAGAAAATCCTGATGGCGATGTCGGCCGTGACGATTCTCTACGGTAATCTCTGTGCGATTCCGCAACGCAGCGTGAAGCGCCTGCTCGGCTATTCCTCCATCGCGCACGCCGGCTATTTGCTGCTCGGCGTCGCTGCGGCGAGCGGCAGCGGTTCCTCGGCGATTCTGTACTACTTGAGCGGCTACCTCTTCACCGTGATCACCGCATTCATCGTGATCACCATCGCGCTACGACACACCGAAACGGACGACATCAGTGGCCTCTCCGGTCTGCATCGCCGGTCGCCGATACTGGCGTGGGCCATGACGTTCGCGATGGTTTCGCTCGCAGGCATTCCGCCGCTCGCCGGGTTCTTCGGGAAATTCCTGTTGCTCAAAGCGGTGATCGAAGAAGGCGCACGCTACACTGCGTTTTACTGTCTCGCCGGCATTGCGATCATCGGCGTGGTGATTTCGCTCTACTACTACTTCGGCGTGGTGCGGGCGATTTTCTGGTCACGCGACAACAGCGATGTGTCGTCGATCCGTGTTCCTTTTCTCTCTCGCGCCGCTTTGGTCGTGTGCATGGCGGCAATTCTGTTCCTCGGAATTTATCCGCAGCCGTTGCTGAACGTTGTGGATCGGGCGGTGCAACCTCTTGTTGCGGGGATGATTGGTACCAGTCACGCCGGGCCGAGCACGGCGGCGCTGCGCTGAGGGCGGGGCGGGGAGCCAGCAAGATGCTGGCGGCACGTTCAGGGCGCGACCATTTTGAACTTCGGAATGCGCGTGATCACTCTTCGACCGCGCTCGTCCATTCCGATGTAGCTGCCCTCGGCAACCGCAGTCTGCGTGTCGTTGAGGTGAAAGCTGTTGTAGGTGAAGTGACTGCCCGGCGTGATTTCAGGAAACTCGCCCACGACGCCGTCGCCTTCCACCGCGGTGACTTCTCCGCGCTCGTTCGTCACGACCCACTTTCGGCCCTTGATCGTGACGGTCACATCCGAGTCGTTATGGATGGTGATGAAGTAAACGAAGCAATGCGGCCGATCCGGAGGTGTTTGCGCGTCGGGTCGATGAAGCACGCGATCAACCGTGACGCGCAAGCCTGATAATTCGATGAAGCCGCTGGGTGTTGCCACGCGTGGAGCTTAACCGCCGCGAGCCATGACGCAACCCGTCGAATCAATTCGAGGCGAGGGCGAGCTTCTTCAGTTCAGGTTTCAGAATTTTTCCCGTCGCATTGCGTGGGAGCGCGGGCATCACGACGATGCGTTTCGGGACTTTGTAATCAGCCAGTCGTTCGCGGAGAAATTGCTGGAGTGCTTTCGTGTCGATTGACGCGCCTTCGTTCGCCGCGACGAAAGCGAGCGGTTGTTCGCCACGGCGTGGATCGGGCACGCCGATGACGGCTGCTTCCTTCACTCCGGGAAACTGGTAAATGACTTCCTCGATCTGGCGCGGATAAACGTTGATGCCGTTCACGAGCAGCATGTCTTTCTTGCGATCGGTGATGAAGAAGTAGCCGTCACCGTCGCGATGGCCCACGTCGCCCGTGAGCAGCCAACCGTCGCGAATGGCGTGCGCGGTTTCTTCAGGTTGATTCCAGTAACCGAGCATCACATTCGGGCCGCGCACGGAGATTTCGCCGGTTTCACCATCGGAGAGAATATTGCCCGTATCGTCCTGCACCGTGATTTCAACGCCAGGGATCGGCACGCCGATGGAGCCGGCCTTCCACGGGCCTTTGATGGGGTTTATGCTACACACCGGACTCGCTTCGCTCAGGCCGTAGCCTTCGAGGAGCGGCACGGGCATCTTCGATGTGAATTCGGTGAGAATCTCGGCCGGCAATGGCGCGCCACCACTGATGCAGAGGCGCAGTGGGAAGTCTTTTGGCACGGGCACTTGCGCCAGCGCACGGAAGAACTGTGGGACGGCCGGTAAAATGGTCGCACCGTTTTGGAGAATTTCTGCGATGACATTCTTCGCTGGGTTCACTGACTTGATCAGCAATAGCGAGCCGCCCACGAGCAGCGGCAGCAACACGCCAACCGTCATCATGAAGCTGTGAAACATCGGCAGCAACACGACGAAACGGTCGTGGTCCACGGCGGCGAGAACCTGTCGGCAGCTCTCGACGTTGCTCAAAAGATTGCCGTGGCTGAGCATCGCGCCTTTGGGTTTGCCAGTGGTGCCGCTGGTGTAGATGAGGACAGCCAGATCGTTGATTGAGGATTGAGGATTGGGGATTTTGGATTCGGTGACGGGAGCGTCGAAGATTCCTTCGGTGAGGAGAAATTTCGTTTCAGCTCGAAGTGTGGCGAGCCTTGCTGCTTGTTCGTCCAGGCTCGCGTCGCGGATCACGACGTTCACGCCGGCGTCATCGAGGATGAAATCGACTTCATCCGCCTTGAGGAAGTTGTTCACCGACACGACGATCCCGCCAGCGAAGAGGATGCCGAAGTAGGCCGGAATGAATTCGGGACAATTCTTCATCCACAACGCCACTCGATCGCCCGGACGGACGCCGAAGTCGCGCACCACCCGCTGCGCGACATTCAAGGTGGACGCCAGCAGCGTGGCGTACGAGATCTTATCATCGCCCCAGAACACGGCGGTCTTCTGCGCGTGTGTGCGCGCGGAGTTCAGGAATGCCGTGGCGAGGTTCATGGTGTTGCGCGCATTGAACGTTAACGCCTGCGACAGGGTCAAGCGGTTCAATCTGGGGTGGCCGGTCAGTTTTACAACGAAAGGAGCGCCGCGTTCCCAACCGGCCTGCTACGAATTTGGGCATCAACTGCGCTGGACAGTGGAATTTTTTTTTCCCCACCCTCATATTGCCGCGCGTGATCGACACAGAAGAGAAGCTGCAGGCCCTTTTGCCCCCTCTGCGGGCGACGCCTTGGATGGCCATCGACACCGAGGCAGACAGCCTTCACGCCTATCCTGAAAAGCTGTGCCTGCTGCAAATCAGCAGCGATGGAGTCGAAGCGCTGATCGATCCGCTGGCGAACCTGGATCTCAAACCGCTCCTGGAAATTTTCCGCGATCACCAGTTGATCATGCATGGCGCTGACTACGATTTGCGGCTGCTGCGCAAGACGTTTGATTTCAAGCCCGCCTCCATTTTCGACACGATGCTTGCGGCGCGATTGATTGGCGCGCGGGAGTTCGGCCTCGGAAATCTCGTGGCGAAATATCTCGGCGTTAAACTGGAGAAGGGCCCGCAGAAAGCCGACTGGGCGCGCCGCCCGCTGACACCGCGCATGGAAGAATACGCGCGCAACGATACCCGTTTCCTGAAGACCCTTGCCGACCTCCTGCGCGAAGAGCTAAAGGCCAAGAATCGCTTGTCGTGGCACGAGGAATCCTGCGCCATGCTCATCGAGGAATGCGCCATCGTGAAGACGCCAGACCCCGATGCCGTGTGGCGCGTGAAAGGCAGTTTTCATCTCGGCCCGCATTCACTCGCCGTGCTGCGCGACATCTGGCACTGGCGCGAAAACGAAGCGGTGGTGGCGAACAAGCCGCCGTATTTCATCCTCCAACCCGAGCAGATGATTGGGTTGGCCATTGCCGCGGTGGAGCAACGCTCCTTGGAGCCGATGCTGCCGAAGCGCTTTTCACCTCGTCGCCACGCCGGCTTGATGAAGGCGATCACGCGCGGATTACACGCGCAGGACAGGCCGCAGCCCGTTCGCGCTGTTCACTACCGCCAAAGCGCGGACGAAAAGCGGCGGTATCACGATCTCGAAAAGCGCCGCAACAAGCGCGCTACGGAACTTGGCATTGACGCGACGATCATCGCGAGCCGTTCGATGCTCGTTCAACTGGCGCGCAAGGACGCCGAGCCGGACGACCGCGGCTTGATGTCCTGGCAGCGGGAATTGTTGAAGCCGACATCGTGAGTCGTTGACGGACGGCGAACCGAGCTATACAAACGGCCAGCCAAAATACTGGAGACTTTTATGCCCCCAAAAACTGTTGAAAAACCTGTTGTCGAGACGAAGCCCGAAGCCAAAGCCGAAACCAAAGCCGTTGACGGAGTAAGGTTGACTCCTGCACGTCAGCGCGAGCTGGACGCCGCCATCTCGTCGATTACGAAGGCGTACGGCGAAGGCAGCATCATGCGTCTCGGCGATGCGCGGGCGCAGGTGAAGATCGAGGTGATTCCCACCGGCGCACTCGCAGTCGATCTCGCGCTCGGCGTTGGCGGTGTGCCGCGCGGGCGAGTCGTGGAAATCTTCGGACCGGAATCGTCCGGCAAGACGACGCTGATGCTTCACATCATCGCCAATGCGCAGAAGCAGGGCGGTCTCGCGGCGTTCATTGATGCGGAGCACGCGCTTGATCCCGGTTACGCGAAGAAACTGGGCGTGAATCTCGACGACCTGCTCGTCTCGCAGCCTGACAGCGGTGAAGAAGCACTTTCGATTTGCGAAACACTCGCACGTTCAAACGCGCTTGATGTGATCGTGATCGACTCGGTCGCCGCACTGGTGCCAAAGGCGGAACTCGAAGGTGAAATGGGCATGGCCACGATGGGCATGCAGGCGCGCCTCATGAGTCAGGCGCTGCGTAAACTCACCGCGATCCTCAGCAAGTCCAAGACTACGTGCATCTTCACCAACCAGCTCCGCGAAAAAGTCGGCGTGATGTTCGGCAATCCCGAGACGACGCCCGGCGGCAAGGCGCTGAAGTTTTACGCCAGCATCCGCATGGACATTCGCCGCAAGGAGACGCTCAAGGATGCGGCAGGCAACGCCGTCGGCAACCTCGCCAAAGTGAAGGTGGTGAAAAACAAAGTTGCGCCGCCGTTTGCAGAGGCTGAGTTCGAGATCATCTACAACCACGGCGTGAACAAGGAAGGCAGCATCATCGACGTCGGATTGACCCACGGTGTCGTGGAAAAAAAAGGCGCCTGGCTGCAATTCAACGGAGAACTCATCGGCCAGGGCAAGGATGCCGCCCGCCAGTCGCTGGTGGACAAACCCGACCTCGCGAAGAAGATCGTCGATGCGATCATGGCGAAGCGAAACGCTGTTGTCGAAAAGCCCGCAGCGTAGTGCGCCTCACCTGACGATCGGATGGGCCGAAGCTTCATCTGCTTCCCGCCGGCATTCAGAAGCGATCCTTGTTCGCATTCATTCATGGTGGGAACAGCAATGCCACGGTTGCAAATGTCCGGTGCGTTGTTGAATGCTCAGGTTTAACTGATGAAGAAGGCACTGATTGTTTTCGGCGTCCTGGGCGTTCTTGCCGTGGGATGGTTCTTTGGATTGCCGGCGTATCGTGTTCACAAGGAGAAGAAATTCGCGGCCCAGGCGCACGCTCATCTCGCGAAGGGCGAATATCGGGCAGCGCTCTTGAGCGCCCAACAAACGCTGGTGTTGAATGGGACAAATCTTGCCGCGTGCGCGGTGATGGCCGAACTCGCGGACGCCGGACGTTCACCCAACGCGATCATCTGGCGGCGCCGCATCGCCGAGTTTGCTCCCACAATTTCAAACCAGGTCGTGCTGGCAGCGGGTTCCTTGCATTACGAACAGCCGCCATTCCCCATCGCTCAACAAGCTCTCACGGCCGCCGCGACGATCGGCTCTGTGGATCAGAATGTGCCCTACCAGGTGGTTTCGGCGCAGCTCGCGCTGAAGCAGGGACGAATTGCTGACGCCGAAAAGTTTTTTGAAAATGCCATTCGACTGGAGCCGACCAATCGCCTGCACCGACTGAATCTTGCGACGGTGCGGCTGGAATCTCGCGACGCCGCTGTTTCGACCACGGCGCACGCGGAACTGGAAGCGATGCAGATGGACGCGCAGGTGGGCGAGCACGCCTTGCGCTCGCTGACGGCGCATCACGCCGGACGGAAGGATTTTGAAAGTGCGCTGAAGTTTTCGAAAACACTGCTGGAGATCAAGAGCGCGAGTTTCGACGATCGGCTCGATCGTTTGAATCTGTTGCATGAAGCGAAGCGGACGGAGTTCGACGGTTACGCGGCACTACTCAAACAATCCTCGAGCACCAACGCGGTGCTGGTGTTCGCGGTCACGAGCCGGCTGCTCGCGTGCGGCCAGGCGGAGCAGACTCTTGCGTGGTTGAAATCGCTGCCGCAGGAAATGCAGACGGAACAGCCGGTGCCGCTGGCATTCGCGGACACTTTGTCGCGATTGAAAGACTGGCGCGGAATGGAGGAGAGGCTCAACGCCGAGAGCTGGAAAGATCAGGATTTCATGCGCATGGCGCTCATGGCATACGCGGTGCGCAACCAGAAGGATGATGCCGTCGCAAATGCACACTGGGCGAAGGCCGTGCAACTCGCGTCTGAGCGTCCGGAACGGCTCGGGTTGCTTTCTCAGTTGGCGTCCGGATGGCGCTGGGATTCGGAAGCGGAGGGCGTGTTGTGGCGCGTTGCCAGGGATTTTCCACGCGAGCGCTGGGCACTGGACGCGTTGCACAACGGCTACGTTCGCACGCGCAACACTCGCGGGCTTTTTTCGATTTATTCCACGCTGCTGGATCGCAACAGGACGAATGCGATGGTGATGAATAATTACGCATCGCTCGCGTTGCTGCTGAGCACGAATATGCCGCGCGCGCATCAACTCGCGCAGCAAGTCTATCTGGCCGGCACGAATAATTACGCCTTCCGGTCCACCTACGCGTGGTCGTTGCACCTTCAGGGAAAAACGGCCGAAGCACTGGTGTTGATGGAGCAGATTTCCCCCGCCCAACTGGCCGATCCTGCCGTGGCGAGTTATTACGGCGCCATGCTTGTGGCGAGCGGACAAAAGGAGAAGGCCCGGATGTTTTTGGATAAAACACAGGGAGCCGCGATTTTGCCGGAGGAAAAGGCGCTCGCGGACGAGGCCCGAAAAAGCCTTTGAAGATTCACACTCCGGGTGCGGCGACATTCCGGATTCGCACCACTTCCTTCATGGATGTGCAAACAAAACAGCCCGGGATTGCCCGGGCTGTTCGCGGAAATTTTTGTGAACCGACTACGGCCCAGAGTAGTCGCGTGAAGTCGGAGGCGCCTCGAACGTTTGCGAAGTGTTGATTTCGCCCGGCGTTCCAGAGATCGGGGTGTATGGCGGCCCAACCACGGGCGGCGCGGCAAGCACTGTGGCGGTCAGACCCGAAAGCTGCGCAGTCATGGTCGGCGTCAACTCACTGGCGAGAATCGTTTCCGGCGTGCTCTTCGATGAGCTGGAAAGTTTTGCGAGCAACATTTCCGTGCGCTTGAGAACCGAAACGACAGCGGCAGGGGTCTTCGCACCTTTCGTATCGAAACGGGCGATGAGCGTCTTCAGGGTCGGGTTGGCCGCGGTGATTCCATGAAGGATGGCCTCAGCAGACTTGGGTGCTGCTTCGACAGCAGCGACGCCAATGAGCGCAAACGCCGCCGGATGAGACTTGGTCAGCGCACCCACAATGGCTTCTGCCTCTGCGGGCGCAGCGCCCACAGCGGCTCTCGTGATGGGCGAAAGTTGTTTCGGCTGGAGCAATACCGCGGTGACTGCGGAGCCTGCCGCAGCGTCTGGCGTCGAACGCGCGATGGCGCCGATCAGCATCGGAGCGGCGGAAGCATTCACATCAAGGGCGGCGCGGACAACATCATCGGCCAGCGCGAGGCGGTCAGTTGATGGCGCAGCGGCGACCGTGGAGGCGGCGCGTCCAGGCAGTTCGAGCGCGCGGACGCCCGCGAATTCCTTCTTGAGTGAGTCGATTTTGGCCTGATTGGCACCGACCGAGGCTGCAGCAGCGACCAACGCGACTGTGCAGAGAATTTTCAGCTTATTCATGATTCAATAATGAGGACTACAAACACACCGTGACTGTTCGCCGGTAAGGTAATCGGCGTCAATGCTAATCGGTGAAGGAAAAAGCGCGTTGAAAGCACCCGCTGGCTCCTCTACTTTCGCTGCGATGCTCGATGACCGTTCGTACATGCGCGACGATTCCCATCGTTCGAGATGGAGCGCGAATACTGTCGTCATGGTCGCGATCATCGTTTGCTTCGCCCTGCAGAATATCGCCAGCTTCTACTTTCGGTTCCCCGTGACCGAATATTTAGCATTAAGTAAGGGCGGCATCGAAAAAGGATTTGTCTGGCAGCTCCTTACCTTTGAATTCCTACACGGCAATCTAGGCCATCTCTTCGGAAACTTGCTCGGCCTGTTCTTCTTTGGCCGCACGGTCGAGGCGCGATTGGGCACGAAGGAGTACGTGAAAGTGTATCTTTTGTCGGGGCTGGGTGGAGGATTGCTCCAACTGCTGCTCG
>JBBRBM010000007.1:0-62869 GCA_038205745.1 Verrucomicrobiota bacterium
GCCACCGTACGAGTTGGAACTCCGGACCACGCAGGGGCGCCTCGTCTGGGTGGCTGTCCACGAATCGCCCGTCGTCGTGCAGGGAAAGACCGTCGCCATGGTCGGCGCGTTGAACGACATCACCGAGAGCCACCGGAAGGAAATGCAACTGCGCGCCAGCGAAGAGCGGGTTCTCCGCCAGCGCAACGCCCTGATCGCCTTCACGGAAGGCGGAGCGGCGAAAGTGGAGAACCTGGCGGATACCTTTCGGCGGCTTTCTGAAATTGACGCCGACGCGCTCGGCGTTGCGCGCGTCAGCCTCTGGCTGTTCAACGCCGAGCGCACCGTCCTCCGGTGTGTGGACCTCTATGAACCGGCGACGCACCGGCACTCCGCCGGCCTGGAGCTGTCCGCGAAATCCTACCCCGCCTATTTCCAGGCGTTGATGGAATCGGGTGAAGTGGCGGCGGATGACGCGGTGCGCGACCCGCGGACGTGCGAGTTTGCGGACAATTATCTCCGCCCGTTGGGCATCACTTCCATGTTGGATGCCCGCATCCGTCAGGGTGGCGAGATAAAGGGCGTTTTTTGTCATGAACACGTTGGACCGTGCCGTTCGTGGGCGACGGACGAGCGTGCCTTTTCCGTCGCGGTGGCGAACCTGGCTTCGCTCGCTTTGGAAGGAGCGGAGCGGCACCGGGCCGAGGAGCAGGTCCGCCTGCAAAGCAGCGCGCTCGAGGCCGCCGCCAATGCCATCGTCATCACCAATCGCGACGGCGTGATCGAATGGGTCAACCCGGCCTTCGTCACTTTCACCGGCTACAGCGCGACCGAAGCCGTCGGCAAAAAGCCGGGGGAACTGCTCAAGTCCGGCAAACATGAGCCAGCGTTTTACCAGGCCGTGTGGCAGACCATCGGCGCGGGAGCGGTATGGCAGGGCGAGATGATCAACCGGCGCAAGGACGGCACTCTCTACACAGAGGAAATGACCATCACGCCGTTGAAGGATGCGGGCGGCGGGATCACGCACTTCATTGCCGTGAAGCAGGACATCACCGAGCGCAAGCAGGCGGCGGAAAATCTGGCCAAGCTAAACGAACGGTTTGACCTCGCCACCCGGTCGGCCGGCCTGGGGATTTGGGATTGGGATCTGGTGAGGAATCACATGGACTGGGATGACCAGATGCTTCGACTCTATGGTGTCAAGCGAGGTGAATTCACGGGAGCGTACGATGCCTGGGTCAAAGGTCTTCATCCCGACGACCGCGCCCGTAGTGAAATGGAAAGCAACATGGCGTTGCGCGGCGAACGGGAATTCGACACCGAGTTCCGCGTCGTCTGGCCGGACGGGTCGGTCCACCATCTCAAGGCGGCCGCTCAGGTCGTGAGAAATGCGGACGGCCAGCCGCTGCGCATGACTGGCATCAATTACGACATCACCGAGCGGCGGAAACTGGAGGAACAATATCGCCAGGCGCAGAAGATGGAAGGCATCGGGCAACTGGCCAGCGGCGTGGCGCATGACTTCAATAACATTCTGGCCGTCATCCAAATGCAGGCCGGCCTGTTGAAATGCGGCGACAATCTTTCACCAGAAGATGACGAACTGGTCGATGACATCGGAGCAGCCGTCGAGCGCGCCGCCACCCTCACCCGGCAGTTGCTGTTGTTCAGCCGCAAAGAAATCATGCGCCAGCAGGACCTGGATTTGAACCAATCCATCGAAAGCATGATAAAAATGTTGCACCGCACCATTGGCGAGGACGTCGGGGTGCAACTCAAGTTGGCGGCGCAACCGATGTATCTCCATGCCGACCCTGGCATGATGGATCAGGTGCTTCTGAATCTGGCGGTGAACGCGCGCGACGCCATGCCCAAGGGCGGGGAACTTATCATCGAGACCTCCGCAGCGGATTTTGACAAAATCTCCGCTGAGCAAAAAGCCCAGGCGCGGCCCGGTTACTTCGTCTGCTTGAGCGTGACGGACACCGGATGCGGCATTTCCCCCGAAAACATTGCGCGGATTTTCGAACCGTTCTTCACCACCAAGGAAATTGGCAAGGGCACGGGGCTGGGATTGGCGACCGTGTTCGGCATCGTTCAACAGCATCATGGTTGGATCAACGTCGATAGTGAAGTGGGTCACGGGACCACCTTCCGCATTTATCTGCCGCGTCTGGCGGAGCTGTCGGGAAAGAAATCCCCGGAAACCACGGTCACAACTTTGCCCGGCGGCAATGAAATCATTCTCCTCGTCGAGGACGATTCAGCTTTGCGCGTCATGGTGAATCTGTCCCTGTCCCGCCTCGGCTATCAGGTGCTCGAAGCCGCCAACGGCATCGAGGCTTTGGCCGTCTGGAAGGAGCACCGCGATGAAATCCAGTTGATGCTGACTGACATGGTCATGCCCGGCGGAATGAACGGAATCGAACTGGGCGAACAACTGTTGAAGGACAATCCAAAATTAAAAGTGATCTACACGAGCGGTTACAGCGCCGAAGTCGCCGGACAGGAGTTCCCGCTGAAAGAAGGCGTTAATTTCCTCCACAAACCATTTCTACGCGCCCACCTCGCGCAAGCCCTGCGTGCGATGCTGGATGCTGAAGATCGTCATACGGGAAGCGCCATCGCTTCATGATATTTGCGATACCAGCGGGGATGAGGAAAAGTTGAGGGCGTCGCAAAACCCGGCCAGTGGTCGCGTCGGCATTCCAGATCGGCAATGATCATATGCTCCTCGCCATCTCACGCTTCAAAGTCGCCAACGGCATGGAAGAACAGGTCAAGCAGGCGTTCTTCCACCGGCCCCACCTCGTGGACACGGCGGCGGGCTACCTCGGCATGGAAACGTTCACGCTGCTCGACGAGCCCAAGGTTTTCTATCTCGTCACGCGCTGGACCAATCACGAAACGTTCAAGACCTGGCACGCGAGTCCGGCGCACCACGCCTCGCACAAAGGAATTCCCAAAGGCCTCAAGCTCGATCCCGAATTCACCCAGATCACTTTGATGGAGCGCCTCGCCTCGCCCGAGCGCCCGCCCGATTTGCACGAACTGACCGCCGACGCCTCGCCGATGCTCGCGGCCACGCTGGCTGATACGAACACGGTTCATTTCTGGTTCGTGGCGCGCGATGGCACCGTGCGACTCGTCAACGCCGCCGCCGCGGCGCAACTCCGTTCCGACACCGCGAAGATCACCGGCAGTTCTTTCTGGCAGCATCTGACCGATCCCGACGCGCAGAGCTTGCGCGAAAAAATCGCCGCCGCCGAACGCCAGCCGAAGGAGAAGTTTCTCCTAAACTTTGTGGATGCGAACCAGTCGCCGTTCACGCTCGAATGTCACCTCGATCTGCAGCCGGAGGGATTCATCCTCATTGGCGAACCGCCGCGCAAACAGGACGAGGCGTTCCATGAGCAAACGCTCCAGCTCAACAACGAACTCGCCACGCTCACGCGCGAGAACGCCCGCAAGAGCCGCGAACTCGAACGCGCGCTCGCGGAATTGAAATCCGCGCAGTCGCTGCTGGTGCATTCGGAAAAAATGGCGTCGCTGGGCCGCATGACCGCCGGGGTCGCGCACGAGATCAACAACCCGATTGCATTCGTCACGAGCAACAGCGCCACGCTGCGCCGCGATTTCCAGGACCTGCTCGATTTCACGGCCCTGGTGAAAACGCTGTTGCCCGAACTGACCACCGCCGCTCCCACGATCCACGCGCAACTGGCGGAGAAATTTGAAGAACTGGATTTCGACTACCTCGCGCGCACGGTGCCGAAAAAAATCACGGACAACCTCGAAGGCCTGGAGCGCGTGAAGCGCATCGTGCTTGATCTCCGCACCTTCTCCCGGCTCGACGAAGGCGAATTGAAGCCTTGCGACATCGCCGACGCCATCACGTCCACGCTCCGGTTTCTGTCGCCGTTGCTGGCGGAACACGACGTGAAACTGGAAACGGAATTCGCACCGCTGCCGCCGCTGGTTTGTTCGCCGGGGCATTTGAATCAAGCCATCAGCAACGTCGTCGCCAACGCCATTCAAGCGAGTCGTCCGGGACAGACCGTGAAAGTTTCCACGTCCGCGCAGAACGGACACTGCCTCATCCATGTTGCGGACAGCGGCGAAGGCATCGTCCCGGAGAATTTGCCGCGCGTGTTCGATCCGTTCTTTACGACGCGCGCCGTCGGCTCCGGCACCGGCCTCGGCCTGCATATCGCGCATCAGGTCGTGACCGCGCATCACGGCGAGATCAAAATCCACAGCGAGCCGGGACGCGGAACGACGGTGATGATTGAAGTGCCGTTCAATCCGCCGGCCAGTGAACCGGCGACAGCGAAATGAAATGATGACGACGCATTTCAAACTTGGCAGTCGCCGAGGTCACGAGGCGGACTCGGATTGTATGAATCCTTGCGAAAGCACCTGTGGGTCTCGCCGCGGTCCGCTCCCTGACGGTCGCGGCTCTTCCGTCGGAGCCGCGACCGTCAGGGAGCGGGAGGATGCACATATTTTAGCAACGATTGCTAGACGACGACGTGAGGAGACGGACCGTTCCGATTGGTCCAGGCCCTCCGCCTCCTTACGTCGGCGGCTACGTGGGGAAGCTCGTGTTGCAAACTCGTCCGCGTTCTCGTCCGCGATTTCCGATAGAACTTCGAGGACGAAAATGAGGACTACTTCTCTGCGGCCGGTGAACACTTTGACCCAACCACGAAAGACAAAACTATGCTGATCGAGCTCGGCCGCGTGGCCAAACCCGGAGTGCTGGTGGTGGACGACGAACCCCAAATCGTGGAGAGCCTCGCCGACCTTCTGCGGCGCGACTATCACGTCTTCGCCACCGACGACGTTGAACTGGCCCTCGACATCCTGAAGAAAAACGACATCGCCATCGTACTGACGGACCAGCGCATGCCCAAGACGACGGGGGCGGAATTGCTCGCCCGCGCGGCCGGCATCAGCCCGGATACCTTTCGGGTGCTGCTCACCGGTTACTCGGACATCCAGGCCGTCGTCCAGGCCGTCAATGAAGGCCGGATGTATTATTACCTGACCAAACCGTGGGACTCGGAAAAGCTTTTGGAAATGGTCGCTGGCGCCGCTGCACACCACAACCTCGTCACCACCAATCGCAAATTGATGGAACGCCTGGCGCAGCTTACGGCCAATACCGCTCCGGCCACCACGCCTCCCCTCGCGGCGAAGAGCGAATTCTCGGCGCTGGAAATGGAAAATCGCACGCTCAACTCCTCCCTCGACTCACTCGTCCAGTCCTTTCAACATCTGCAAACAGTCCAGAACCTCATTTCCACATGCTTGGAGTGCGGCAGAATCCGCACCACCCCAACCAGCAGCGGTGAGAAATGGGAGGAAGTGGGCGCCTATCTGAAGAAGCATAATGTCTTCCTCAGTCACGGATATTGCCCCGGCTGCGCCGAAAAGGTGATGAAAGAAATGGGCATCGAACCCGAACCCGAAGCAAAATCAAACTGAGCTATGAACCTCATGCCACACGCCCTGCGCGTCCAACTCGCCGAGGCGTTGCGCCGACACAAAGCCGCCGTCGCGGAAACCGTCACCGAGGAATTTTTCAAGCGTCATCCCGACTGGCTCGCCCGCTACGGTGAGATGGGGCGCCAACGCGGACGCGAGGATGCCGCGTATCATGTGGACTTCCTGGCCGGAGCCATTGAAACAGGCTCGGTCGCTGCGTTTGAGAATTACGCGCGCTGGACGACGAACGTCCTGCGTTCGCGCGGCATCGCGCCCGCGTTCGTCGCGGAGAATTTGCGGCAGGTCGGTCTGGCGTGCGGCGCGGATCTTTCGGCGGTCGAGCGCGAACTGGTCGTATCGTTTATCGAGGCCGCTTGCGTCGCCACGGCCGAACCTCCGCCGGTGGTCGCGCCGGAAACCCCGCCGCCGGCGAGCCTGGCATTGGCGCAAAGTATTTTCATTCAGGCCATCCTCAAGGGCCAGCGGCAGGCGGCGCTGAATGTCGCGCTGGAAGCTCTGCGAAACGGCCACGCGGCAGCAGACGTGTATGTCGAGATTCTCCAGAACTCGCTTTACGAAGTCGGCCGCCGCTGGGAAGCCAACGAAATCACCGTCGCCGAGGAACACATGGCCACCGCCATCACGCAATACGTCGTCGCGCAAATGTATTCACGCCTTGCTCCGGACGGTGTCGCCCGCGGCAGGATGATCATCGTGGGCGTGGAGGGCGAACTCCATCAGGTCGGCGCCAACATGGTGGCCGATCTCCTCGAAGCCGACGGCTGGGACGTGCGGTTTCTTGGCACGAACATGCCGCACGCTGGCATCCTGAGTGCCATTACCGAACATCAACCCACCGTGCTCGGCATCTCGGCCACGATGATTTTCAATGTGCCGAAGGTGCGGCGATTGATTGATGAGGTGCGGGAACAATTTGGCGACCGCGCGCCGCGCATTGTCCTGGGCGGATCAGCCTTTCGGAGCGCGCCCGGACTGAGCGCCGAACTCGGCGCCGCCGGCTTCGCGCCCGACCTGCGCTCCGCTCGTGCCCTTATCAACCAACTTTCCCACTGAAGTCGCCAACGGAATCGAGGGTGTGGCTGTCTGAAAGAGCACCGCGACGAAACCCGAACTCCGAAGTGCGGACGTCATGCCGCCGGGTAGCACAGGCGACCCGCCTGTGCCGCGTGGCGACTCGCCGCGCGGAACGGAAGAGTGGACGGAACTTTTCCTCACCGCCCATTGCCGTCCGTGCCTCTCTCCCTTCCGCCGGGCCAGTGGCCCGGCGGCACGGGCGGGTCGCCCGTGCCACCCACTTTGACTTCGGAGTTCGGGCTAAATCCAGTCAGTGCAGTTCCAGGGTATCTGGCACAACTGATCCGGCCCGACCAACACGTTGAAGGCGCCGTACGAATTCACGTGGGCAGTACGCTGCCGGCGCGCCGGATGTCTGCGCGGCCGCTTTGTGTGCGGAGCTTGTGCGGCATTTTCACGTAGCTATCGATCATCTGCCTGATCGCGCCTTTGAATGTGCCGCGAATCGTGTGCTTCTGCGGTTCACCCCAACGGGCCAGTCCCATCAACACAAGTCGTGAGCCGCGTTCGAGTTCGATCTGTTCAAGTTCGGCGAGCAAAGAAGGATTCTTGAATGGAACTGGCGCGCTTCCAGATCGCTCGACGCGTTGTCGGTGAAAATTCATGAACTCCGCGATGCCGGCATTGAGTAACACGGCGCGATTAGTAACGCCGGTGGGGTCGGGCTGAAGCGGATTGTCGATCGAAAGAATCGCCCGACCATCCGCAAGGCGTGTTGTCAGAGTGGTTTTCTTGAGCGGGAGTTTGGCGAAGCTGCCGCAGACGATGGACGCGATCACTTGCCGGTCCGGAGTGATCCAGAGGCTTTCGAGGCCTTTCACCGGCGATGTGTTTCGTTTCGTCGCATATTCGCCGCCGCGAATCATCCCAAGCCGTATGGCGTCTTGTGCCGTCGCATTCCAATACGGAAGCGGCGCGTGTGGGTACGGCTGCGAAGTCGGCTCGACGTCGCCGACGAGATACTGGCGTTCGAACAATGCGGTGAAGAACGCGAAAACGTAAAACGCGCCGGCGAGTCCGAAGATCCCAATGAGAACGTAAATCATAAATGTCCACGTCCGAGGTTCGTTGTCCGGACGTTAAGACTTTATCGGCGTCATGGAATTGTTTTTTGAGCCTGGTGTGGGTTGTGGTTAAGTGAGCGCTCACATGGATGAGTCCGTTGCCCAATCCGACATTGCGCCCGCTCCAGCGGCGGCAATGTCGCGCCCCGAGTTGCTCGCGCCCGCGGGCGATTGGGAATGCGCGAAGGCAGCGGTCGAGAATGGCGCCGACGCGATCTACTTCGGCCTGGAACGTTTCAATGCGCGAATGCGGGCGAACAACTTCACCGAGGCGGATTTGCCGAAGCTGATGGAGTTCCTGCACCGCCGCGGCGTGAAAGGCTACGTGACGTTCAACACGCTTGTGTTCCAGAACGAACTCGCCGACGCCGAGCAATATCTCCGCACCATCATCGCGGCGGGGGTGGATGCGGCGATTGTGCAGGACGTCGGGATCGCGCGATTGATTCGCGAACTGTCACCGGATTTTCCGATTCACGCTTCCACGCAAATGACGATCACAAGCGCGGCAGGCGTGGAGTTCGCGCGTGAGTTGGGATGTAACCTCGTGGTGCTCGCGCGGGAATGTTCGATCGCGGACATCGAGAGAATTCAGAAGGAAGTAATCAGTGGGTCAGTAATCAGTAATCAGTCCGGAAGCATTGTCCCCGGTTCACTGATTACTGATCACTCTCTTCCGCTCGAAGTATTCGTCCACGGCGCGCTCTGCGTCGCTTACTCGGGCCAATGTCTCACGAGCGAATCGCTCGGGGGGCGTTCGGCGAATCGTGGCGAGTGCGCACAGGCGTGCCGCATGCCGTATCAACTCGTGTCGGACGGGAAGGATGTTCCGCTCGGCGATCGCAAGTATTTGCTCAGCCCGCAGGATCTGGCAGGCGTGTCGGTATTGCCGGAATTGATTCGCGCAGGCGTTGCTTCGCTGAAGATTGAGGGCCGGCTGAAGACTCCTGAGTACGTGGCAAACGTCACGCGGGTGTATCGCGAGGCGTTGGATGATTTGCGATTTACGAATGACGATTTACGCGACCCGACGAACTCGCCCGCCAGCACTGCGGAACCGGCGCGTGAATCGCCCATCGCCCATCGCCAATACAACCTGGAGATGGCTTTCTCGCGCGGGCTTTACACCGGCTGGCTTGGCGGGATCAACAACCAGCAACTCGTCCACGCGCATTTCGGCAAGAAGCGCGGCGTGCTCCTTGGCGAAGTCGCGCGCGTGGAACGCGATCGCGTGGTGTTGCCACTTCAAGCGCCGTTGAAGCCTGGCGACGGTGTGGTCTTCGATGCTGGCCGGCCTGAAGAAGAGGAGGAAGGCGGTCGTGTATACGAGGTTTTGCCCGTTCGAGATGGAGTCGCGCTGACGTTTGGTCGCGAGGCGGTGAACTTTTCTCGCGTCAAGCCGGGCAACAAGATTTGGAAGACAAGCGATCCCGAGCTTGATCGCCAATTGCGCCAGACTTTCGCCGGTGAGAAGCCGCAGTTCCATCGGCCGGTTTCAATCGAAGCGCATGGGCACGCGGGTGCGACGCTTACGTTGATCGCGCGCGATGGTCTTGGGAACGTGGCGCAAGCCGAGTCGTCCATGCCGCTGGCCATCGCGCAGCATCAACCGCTCACGACGGAGCGTTTGCGCGAGCAACTCGGACGTCTCGGTGGCACGCCTTTCAAACTGGGTGAATTGAAGAACGCACTCGAAGGCGATGTGATCGTGCCTGTGAGCGAGTTGAACCGATTGCGGCGCGAACTCGTGAGCGAACTCGAACGGCAGCGCAGCCAGCCGAAGCGGTGGAAGTTGAAGGGTTCTGAGTTTCGAGTTTTGAGTTTCGGGTTGGCAAACGCGAAACCCGAAACTCGAAACGCCGAACTGACCGTTCTGGTTCGCTCGCTCGCGCAACTCGAAGCCACACTCGGGTGCGGCGTGCAGACGATCTATTGCGAATTCGAAGATCCAAAGAAATATCGCGACGCCGTTACCACGGTGCGCTGTGCAGTCGGATGCAAAACTCCCGCGCCAACCGTCTGGGTCGTACCACCACGCATCACGAAGCCGGGTGAAGAATGGATATTGAAGCAGGTGCGTTCGAGTGAGGCGGATGGCTATTTGGTCCGAAACTACGATCACTTAAAATTCTTCGCCGATTGCCGGCGTCGCGGCGATTTTTCGCTGAACGTCGCGAATACGCTCGCGGCGGAATATTTTCTCGACCGTTACGGGCTGGAGCGCGTCACCGCTTCGTACGATCTGAACTTCGAACAACTCAGCGCACTGTTGCGCGACGGGCCGCCGGATTGGTTCGAGATTACGATTCATCAGCACATGCCGATGTTTCACATGGAACACTGCGTGTTTTGCGCGTTCCTCACCACTGGCAAGGATTACCGCGACTGCGGCCGGCCGTGTGACACACATGACGTGAAGCTGCGCGACCGTGTTGGAATGGAACATCCGCTCAAGGCCGATGCCGGATGTCGCAACACGCTCTTCAACGCCCAGGCCCAGACTGGCGCCGAATACGTCGGCCGCATGATCGACCTCGGCGCGCGGCAATTTAGGATCGAGTTCCTGAACGAATCGGCGGAGCAGGTGACGCGCACCGTTTCCATGTACCGGCAATTGCTGCGCGGCGACATCTCGGGAACGCAACTCTGGCGCGAGTTGAAACTGCACAACCAGCTTGGCGTCACTCGCGGTCAGATGGAAAAACGCTGAAACCCAGCCCGAACTACCGCCGTCTACTTCGCATTGGACAAGCGGGGCGCCTGGAATATAGTCCGCTCAACTCGTCCACCCTGTTACTTCATGAGGCTGGGTCGCTTTGTGGAGGTCAGAGACGAAAACAGCCGCCGGTCTGGTTTACCGGCAAAAAAAGGTAAATCCATGAAAGCTATCAAGTCATTCACCGCGATCGTTGCTGCGTTGGCGTTTCTCGCCAGTGTCAGCTTTGCTGCGGATCAAACCTGCTGCGAAAAGGCGAAGGCCGCTGGCAAGGAATGCGCACACAAGTGCTGCAAGGAAGCCTCGAAAGACGGCAAGACGTGCGAGAAGTGCAATCCGAAGAAAGAAGCCAAGTAATTCTTTCTCGTCATTCTCGAAACGACCGGTCGAAAGGCCGGTCGTTTTTTTGTCCAGACCAGGCAAAGCTGACCCGAGCTTCCTGCGCGCCGGACGTCGCCAAGCTGAATCCGAACCGGCCAGCCTTGCTAAATCTGCGGGGCGTCCTGAAGTTAGCTGGCAGGCATCCACCGAAATGAAAGCGTCGTTATCGCAAATCAAGTTGGTGCTGACCCTGGCGCTGCTGGGGCCGGTCGTCCACGCTTTCACACAGGCCGCTGAATCACGGCTCGCCGACGCCGCCGAAAAATCAGATGGCGCAAACATTCGCGCCCTGCTCAAGCAACACGCCGACGTGAATACACCGCAGGCGGACGGCATGACGGCGCTGCACTGGGCGGCACATCTCGACAATCTCGAAACCGCGAAGCTGCTGCTGAAATCCGGCGCCCGTGCCGACGCCACGAACCGTTACGGCGTGACGCCGCTCTCCCTCGCCTGCGCCAACGGAAACACCGAGGTGGTGGAACTGCTCCTCGCTGCCGGCGCGGATCCTAAAACGACACTGCGCGGTGGCGAAACCGCGCTGATGACCGCCGCGCGCACGGGCAAAGCCGGGCCGGTGAAAGCGCTGCTCAAGCGCGGCGCGGACGTGAACGCACGCGAACGTCGCGGGCAAACGGCTCTCATGTGGGCCTGCGCGGACGGTCACACCGAAGCCGTCGAGTTGCTGATTAAAAACGGCGCGGACATCCATGCGACGCTGCCGGATTCCGGATTCACGCCGCTGTTCTTCGCCGCTCGCGAAGGACGGGCTGCGGTTGTTCACGCCTTGTTGAAAGCAGGAGCGGACGTGAATGCAACAACCGACCCCAGGAAGCCAAACAGCAAAAGCCCGAGCAAGGGAACCAGTGCGCTGATTCTGGCGGTCGAGAACGGTCATTACGAACTGGCGCTGGCATTGGTTGAAGCGGGCGCGGATCCGAATGATCAGCGTTCAGGATACACACCGCTGCACATGATGAGTTGGGTCCGCAAACCGCCCCGCGGCGAAGATCAGGGCGCGCCACCTCCGCTCGGCTCTGGAAATCTAAGCAGCCTTCAATTCATCCGAAAGATGGTGAGCCATGGCGCGGAAGTGAATGCGCGCTTGAAAACTGGAAAGGGCGGAGCAGGCCAATACAACAAGGTCGGCGCGACACCTTTTCTGATGGCCTCTGCAACCGCGGACATCGCTTACATGAAGTTGCTGGTCGAACTCGGTGCCGATCCCTTGTTGGGCAATGTTGATAACTGCGGGCCTTTGATGGTCGCGTGCGGAATCGGAGTCGGGTCGGACGCCGCCAATGAAGTCGCTGGCGAAGAGCTGGAAGTGCTCGAAGCGGCGCAACTGCTTCTCAAGCTGGGCGCGGATGTGAACGCAGTCGATGCCAACGGCGAAACCGCCATGCACGCCGCGGCTTTGAAGAATCTCCCGAAGGCCGTTCAGTTCCTCGCCGACCACGGCGCGAAGATTGAGATTTGGAACAAGAAGAACAAATACGGCTGGACGCCGCTGATGATCGCCGAGGGCCACCGTCCCGGGAACTTCAAACCCTCCGCTGAAACCATCGCTGCGCTGCACAAGGTCATGCTCGCTGCGGGTGTGAAGCCAACGACGAACGCCGTGCCTGTGGCTGCGGCCAGCGAATATTCCCCGGCAACCGCCAAAAAGCCTGCGCCTTGATCAGTTGGTGCTCGGATGGTGGGGAGAGACTTGTATCTGCGATCTCGGTCCTGCTTTTTTGGCGTCAGCCAAACAGGAAGATGGAGCGTTGCCATTTGCTCGCGGTGAACCAGACTGGCGTCCGTGCGCTTGACCATCGACATCCCGGAGGATTTTGCCACGCTCCATGTGCCGCCGGAAGTGTGGAACGAAGTCACGAATGTTCCCAAACCCTTCGGCACCACCGAAGCACCTCAGGCGCGCGACGCGGGTTGGCTCATGGTCCAGACTCCCGCCAGCCTCTCGGCGGTGCGCGCCCTCCCGTTCAATCTCCAGCCCGGAGAAACCGAGGCCCTGGAACTGGCCGGCGCGCTCCTGCTCGTGGATGACGCCCAAGGCCGCCGCGAGTTGCGGCGGCTTTTGCCCTGCCCTGCCCTCTTAATTATTTTGCTTGGCGCCCGTGAGACGCTTGCTTTCGCGAACCTGGTCCATGAGGGCGGTGACACAATCACCAGCGACGTTCGCCCGTTCCTTCAATCGTTCCGACATGTGCTTGGTGAGCCACCGGACACCGGATGCGAATTCCGGGAACGGTTCAGACTCGCCATCGCGGCCGGCCACATCGACGTGGCTGCTTAACAGGTAGAACAGCGCGGCGGCTTCTTCGTGAGCATTATCCAGCGCAATCATCGCCTCGCAGGTGGGAATGAACAGATGCTTGTCGAACTTCCGCGCCGGATCAGCCGTGCCGTTCGTGGCGGTTTCTGCTGCCCTGAGTCTTCAGCCTCTCTCTTGTATTGCCGTGTCCGCAGTCTTTTGTGGAAAATCACCAAGCATGAAAATCGAACTGAAGAAGAATTGTAAATACGCGCTCATCGTCCCCACGAGCATGGGTGTCCGCATCACGCCTCCGAGCGGCCAGCCGGTCCACTCGGGCGGCGCGTTCACGATGCAGGTGACGAGCGCGGAGACGAACGTGGCCAGCGTCTCTTCGTATCTCGGCTTGCCGGTGAAAGTGCTGACGACGTTCGTGAAGGGCAGCCCGATCGCGCAGATGATCCAGGACAATCTCCGCGCCCGAAACATGGATTACGAAGGCGTGGAAGTTGCGCAGGGCGGGCCGTGGGGATTCCGCCATCAGTTCAACATCGCCGACAGCGGGTTCGGTTCCCGCGGCCCGCGCGTGTGGAATGATCGCGCCGGCGAAGTCGGGCGCACGCTCAACGTGAAGGACTTCGACATCGATCGCATCTTCGGCAAGGAAGGCGTGCAGATCGTTCACCTGTCCGGGCTCATCGCCGCGCTCTCTCCTGAGACCGGACAGTTCTGTCTCGAACTCGCCCGCGCCGCGAAGAAGCATGGCACGCGCATCGGGTTTGATCTGAATTACCGCGCGACTTTCTGGAAGGGTCGCGAGAAGGAACTCAGCGCCATCTTCGCCGAGATCGCCGGCGTCTCCGACGTGCTCGTGGGCAACGAAGAAGACTTCCAGCTTTGCCTCGGCGTCCATGGCCCTGAAGCTGGCGGCAAGGGACTCAAGGACGAGATCGAAGGCTTCAAGGAAATGATTCGTCGCGTGAAGCAGGCGTATCCCAACGCCTCCACCTTCGCCACCACGCTCCGCGAAGTGGTCAGCGCCAATCATCATCTCTGGGGTGCCATCATGGCCGCGGGCGACGAATGGCATGTCGTCGAACCGCGTGACATCACGGTGCTCGATCGCATCGGCGGCGGCGACGGTTTCGTGGGCGGCATGATCTACGGCATTCTCAAGGGTTGGGAGCCGGAGAAATGGATTCAGTTCGGCTGGGCCACCGGCGCGCTTGCGACCACCATGCTCACCGACTACGCGCAACCCGCGGACGAAGACCAGGTGTGGAGCATCTGGAAGGGCAACGCCCGCGTGCAGCGTTGAACTGCGAATACGAAGCGCGCGGGAAGGCTGCCATCAAACTTCCCGACGCGCTGAGTTTCACTCCGGCTTCAGCAGCACGTAGTCGAGACCGAACATGTAGTTCTTGGCTGCCTTCGGATTCGCGCCGACCACTGTAACGGAGAGCTCGTTGTCTCCCGCCTTCAGATCGAATGTTCCGCAGTCTCGCTCCTTCATCGGTTTCAACTCTGTCCCAGTCGCGCCAATCAAGTCGCTCGTTCTCGCGGCCCGTCGCCGTGCGAACGACGCGTCCATCGACGAGAAGTTTGAAGCACGTTTGCTTCGCCTGAGAGCCGCCACCGATCAGAAACGAAATGTAGCGCCGCTCGACTTTGAACTCTGGCGAGGTCAGGCGGCCGGTCGTCGCGTCAAACGGTGACCGGCAGTTCGGGATCACGATAATCCACGAACCCGATCGGATACTGCCCGCGGAAGGTGATGTTCGCCGGAGCAAAGCCGCGTGCATCGAGCGTACGCACGGTTGTTTTTCCCTCGACGACAATTTTGATCGCCACGCCTTGCGCGACGGGGAAATGCGGCTTCGGCGGTTTCGCGTAATTCGGCCCGGAGCTGTCAGTGAATTCGCGCGCAGGCGGCGTGTTGAAAATGTCCCAATACCAAAGTCTCCCATCACCGCCGAGATAAAGTTGTCCCGCACAAATGCCGCCCACCGGCATCCCGATCTTCTCCAGTTCCGCGCCGCGATACGCTGTCGGTTCGCCACGTTCATGCAGCGATTTGATCCACGCCGGATCAAGCTTCTTGTCGCGCGGAATCAGCGAATCACTTTCAGAAAACGGTCCCGCCACTGCGGGCAACTGAATCATCGGCAAGCAGCCGGCGACGACCGAACGGCGAATGAATTGGCGACGGTTCATGACATGATAGCCGTGCGGTGCTGGGCAGCGCGAAACCCGAATAGATGGCAGGGCATGGCACCAGCTTGTGCGCCGCGCGACCGCATGGGCATTGATGGCTCTCAACGAATCAGTTGCTCACGACCGGCAGATGGGCGCAACTCGACACACGCACCAGTTTGGTGGGGCAGGCGCCCTCGCCGCCCATAAGTCCACCGGGCGCCCCCGCCCGGTGAAACCGCAGGCGGCGGCGCTGTGATTGGCGCGACCCTGTTGAGTCCCGAGTCGATCGGGATGACCGATGGCGAATTCAACAATGTCGGGATGACCTTTTCGGACTCACTTCGCCGTGAGGATCTCGTTGACCTTCGCCATCACCTTGAATGCGTCGCCCACGTAAAGCACATCCGCCTTGCCGCGCGCCCAGCCGCAATTCGGATCGAGGCTGATGGCGCGGCGCTCGTTGATGAAACGCCAGCCCACCGTGTGCGGTTCTTCGCCATGGCAACACGTGCTCAAGCCTTTCGCGTGACGCGGCGTCGACCCGGTCTGGCCGATTTGATTCAAGTGCGAAAGAAAGGGCAGGACGGCCTGACCTTCTCCGCCAAGGTCCACCAGTGACTTGCTGCTGCCCAGTGAAGCGCGCGTTGCATTGAGAAACCCGAGAATGAGCTGCTCCGCTTCCGGCACATGGGTTTGACCATCGGCTTGTTTCTTTGTCCAACCGGCGCCGGTGACGAACAGCAACTGCGCATCGGGCCGGATGGTTTGCGCGTCTGCCGCCGGTGCGCGAACGCCGAGGACCGTCGTGCGCTGGCAGCTTTCAGGAAGTGGAACGGCAACTATTTCAACCGTTGCCGTGCCTGGCTCGCATTCGCAGGCGGACTGCGTGCCGGGATCAACCGCGATGAACCACGGTCGCTGAGTCCGCGTCAGAGTGCCCTCCATGCGCTGCCGGTAGTACCAGCGATGGACGGAAATCTTCCCGTCCGCCGCGCCCACGTCGGTGACGTGCGTGTCCACGCGTCCGCCGAGCCGTTGCGCCACGCCGGCGACGACACGATTCCACCGCGCAGTTGCCGGAGCGAGAACGACCGTGGCCTGCGCGGATCTGCAGATTGCTTCCGCCGCCGCTGCGTCTGTGGCGTAGCGGGATTGCGTGAATTCCGGGCCGGCAACACCGAGATATTTCGTCACCGGGCTGGCCGCAATGGAGTTCGCCGCAGCTTGGACATCTTCGCCAACCAGGCCGACGACGAGCTTTGAGCCAGCGAGTGATTGGTGCAGCGTCGCCGCCGCGTGCAACGCTTCGCGGGCGGATTTCGCAAGCGTGCCATCGGCTTCCGTATGAGCGAGAAGAAGAATAGTTTCCATGTGATTCAGTAAATCCGTGTCAATTCGTGTCTCACTTCCTGATCCACTCCACGATCTCCGCTGCCATCTCGTCGGGAGATTTGTCTTTCACGACTTTGGTTTCGCGCAGTTGCCTGGGCAGCGCCACACCGGCAAAGGTCAAACCTTCGCCAGCCAGCTTGGTTGGCTTCGCCTTCTGCAACGCCGGCATCACGGTGCGCATGTTGGTCATGCCGACCTGCGGATTATTTTTCGGCTCCGGCAGGTTGCCCGTCGCCCAGCCGAGCAACGCGGGTGGGCCGGCGCATTTCGAGACTTGATGTTTGCCGCCTTCAATGCGCTCCAGAATTTCCAGCGAACCGTCGGCGTTCACCTTGAGTTCGTCCACGCCTTGAAATTGATCCACGATGCCGAGGCGTTCGCCGACCATCTGCATCGTCGCACCCGCGCCGCGCGAGGCGGATTCCCAGCCGCCGAAAACGAGCAGCTTGGATTTATCGAGGCCGGGAATCGTCTGAATTCCTTCGGCCAGTGCGGCGGCGACTTCGGCGGCCTCGGTGAAACCGCTGGCCGGGCCGTCAAGCGCCACGAGTTCAAACGGCACGCGCTGCGCGACAGTCATCATCACCTGCTGAAGCTTGGCCTTCGGGCCGAGGCTGACGAGCCACACTTTGCTGCCGGGCGCGTTCTTCGCGAGGTTCGCCGCCTCGTAAAGCGCGTGGCCCGCCCACGGATCGAGGACGGCGGGCAACATCATTTCATTCTTCAACGCCGGCCCGGTCGGCGACACAACGGGTTCAAGGGTCTGCAACGGATCAGGCACGATCCCGGCGCAAACGACGATTTGATATGCGGTGCTCATAAATCAAGTTGGACGCGAAAAGGCGAATCAGGCGCAAAGGTATTCCCGCTTCACAGCAAACGGACGTTCATCACGTTCCGAACCCGTTGGAAGTCCTTGTCCTGGGTGGCGACGGCCAGATTGTTTTCGCGCGCCACGGAAAACTGGTAGGAATCGTCAAAGTCCAGCACACGCTTGGTGTTCACGTCGGCCAGTTGGGAATAGCCAGCCTCGCTCAAAGAAAGAATGGTGAACTGCCGCAACGTGTCCGCCGCAAACCGGCTGAAGAGTTCCGGCCGCTTCTGGCGGAACAGCAGCACGCCGATGGAATGGAGCGTGAAGTCTGAAATCCAGGCCGCGCCTTTCTCACCCTGCAAAAACACCTCGCACTTTTTGCGACCGGTTTGGTTCAGCAGGATTTCCGGAAAGATGTTGGTATCCACCAGAGGGTTCATCGCAAGTCGTTGAGGTGATGCTGCAACTCAACGGCGGTGAACTGTTTCTTCAAATCCGCCAAACCGCCCGCCCAATCGAGTTTGAACCGGCGCTTGGAGGAACGCGCGGGTTTGGGAGAACTGGTCTTGGACAAAAACTCAATGAACGTCTCCACTTGCTTCTGCGCCGTGGCGGGCAAGGTCTCATATTTGGCGATCAACGTGTCTTTGCTCATAACGAAATCATGCTACCCGCAAATGCCTGATGCCGCAATCTGCTTGTTAAAGCACGTGGTCCGCCCAGGGATCGAGGACGGTGGGCAACATCGTTTCATGTTTCTGCCTTCTTCAAATCGGCAATCGCAAATCGTAAATCGCAAATTATTTGGCGGGTTCAAGCGTCTGCAATGGGTCAGGCACGATGCCGGCCCAAATGACGATCTGATATGCGGTGCTCATAAAATGTTTAACCGCGGATGGACGCGGATGCACAGGGATGCAAAATAGGGCGATGGCTTGGTCTTTGCCACAAGACTAGGGCGTTCGCAGCGTCACCTTCGGGAAGTACTTTTTGAACCGTTCCTGGTCGCAGGTGGCAATTTTCCAATTCATGATTTCCGCCTGCGCGCCGATGAAGAAATCCGGCAGCGGCGTCTTGGGCGGCGCAGTGCCACCCGAATCGCGGCGCGCCGTAACGTAACGGCGATAAGCTCTGCCGCAAACGACCACGACCGCCGCCGGCACATCATGCACGGTGATGCCAAGGCGCTTGATTTCTGGCTCCACGGTTTCTGGCTCGCGTGCGCCGGCACACAGTTCGGCCAGTGTCACCACACTGATTCCACCGCCTTCCCCTACCACCGCGTCTTCAATCTGCTTCTTCGACCACGCGCCGTGGGCCTGATCTTGGTGCTTTTTATCAAGGTCAATTCTCCGCCGAATGCAGACCGCCCGTACCCGCGCGGAAAGAAATAGTCATGCGCTCAAGGTTTTCCGGCGAGGCGGTGGCGCAGTTCCATAGGCACGCGCCGCAGTGGATGCATTTCTCGCGGTCGAAATTCGGCACGCCGTTCATCCCGCGCTGGTCAAAGCAGCGCCCCCGGCTCGACGTTGAAGCGCCGGGCCAGTGTGCGGATGTGGTCCACCGTCAGCCGCCTCACACCCCGCAACAGTTTCGGACCCAGCGAACGATCGGTCCCCAAAATGCGTGAGAGGTCAGCGGCAGACAGATTGTGTTGTTCGAGCAGGAACTTGAGGGTGTCCAGCGGCGTGCCTTTCGGCCATTTCACGCGCTGCTGGTCGTAGGCTTCGATAAAGGAGCTTACCGCTTCAAGATAATCCACCTGGTCTGCGCTGAGCCGGTCTTCAAAACCCAGCAGCGGCTCGATGGCTTGGCGGGCAGCGGCGTAGTCCTCCGCGTCATGCAGCGGGCGCGGGACATAGCGATGGCAAAGCCCGGTGTATTCTCTCGGCAACGCCGCGAAGGATTCGGGGCCGATGTTCGTTTGACTGACTGCTTTCATAATTCGTTCTTCCAAGTGTCTTTGCTGTATTCTGCGTGCGACATAAACCGCAGTGCGAACACCATGCCTGTGTTAAAGTGAACGGCACACACGAGGCGGAAGTCATTGGCGCCCACGTTGAACACCGCCACCTTCCGTCTGCTCTTCACCGTGACCCAATCGGAGAACGGAAACGTCCGGCGCAATTCTGCGAACGAACCCCAACGCACGGGGCGCACGACCTTGACCCATTGTCGCAGGGAGGACGCCGCACGCGCATGTTCGCTCGCCCATTGCCGGATGGTTCCCTCGGCGATGATTCGCACGGGGACAAATTGTCCTCAGATCGAATTCCTGTAAACTTGTGAAATCAATTCTCCGCCGAGTGCAAGCCGCCCGCGCCCGCACGGAAAGCAACGGCCATGCGTTCCGGGTTTTCCGGCGAGGCGGTGGCGCAGTTCCACAGGCATGCACCGCAGTGAATGCATTTCTCGCGGTCGAAATTCGGCACGCCGTTTTCGCCGGGCGTGATGGCCTGGCCGGAACAAACCTCGACGCACAGCTTCGTGCCGCATTGCTGGCATTGGTTTGGGAAAACAAACGCAACGTGATCGGCGTAGCCGGGCGGCGCTTGCACCTTGCCGCCGAGCAGAAGCGCGTCCTGGTGCGAGACGAGCAATTGGCCGTCGTAGGGAATCGTCGGCCAGCCGGCGCGTTCCATGAGCGCGGCGTGCGCAGAAACGCCGCGCGCGTAACAGTCGTCGCGAATCCTGCGCACTTCGCCGGGCGGGATGCGGCCGCGGAAATAATCTTCGAGCGACGGGATGCGTTCCCACGGGCGCAGCGGTTTGCCGGGCAGTGCGAGCCGTCCGCCGCTCAACCCGGCCAGCGCCATGCCGATCATGCCGGTGACGACGCCGCGTTGAAAACCGTCGCGGGATTTTTCGGCGACGCGGGCTTCCGCTTCCACCCAGCTTGCGCGGCGGCGGTGGACGTAGGTCGCTTCGAGATTTTCCTTCGTGAACGGTTTCTTCGCCTTGAGCAATTCGAGCACGGCTTCGGCGAGTTGCGCGCCGGTGGCCCAGGCTTCGTCCACGCCCGAACCGGTGAGGACGTTCGTGCTGCCGCTGCCTTCGCCGATGCGCGCGTAACCGTCGCCGACGAGATGCGGTTCGCCGCGCCGGCCGGATTCGCCGAGCGTCTTCGCGCCCCAGGAGCGGAGCGTGCCGCCCTTGAGATAGCGCCAGAGATACGGGTGCAACATCCAGTGCTGAAGGTAGCGGTAGGCCGTGCGCACCGGGCTGTCGAACCACGACGGCACGAAGATGCCGAGCGACGCGACGCGGTCGGGATGCACGTAGAGGAAACCGAAAATCTCCGGTTCGGGATAACCGAACGTGTGCAGCACCGTGCCGGGTTTTAGCGGCGTGTCCTCGGGCAGATCCACAACGAACTTCATGCCCACGGCCCAATCACGGGTGTGATGTTCCGGCGGCAGGCCGAACTGCGCGTCGAGTTGTTGGCCTATAGGACCAACAGGACCATCTGCGACGACTGTGAGCGCGGCGTGGATGTCCATGCCGGGCGTGAAGCCGTCGGTGGGTTCGCCAAGTTTGTTCACGCCCTGATCGAGCAGGCGCACACCGATGACTTTGGCCGCCGTGGCAGGGCGCGTCACGCCGTGCGCGCCGGGGCTTGAAGCGGCTGGGAACGGCGCGCACGGAGTGACGCGCCCCACCATCTCTGGTTTGCCATCTTCAATCAGCACTTCGGCCACCGGCGTGCCGGGCCAAATCTGGACCGCCCCGGTGCTTTGCACCTGCGCGCCCGCCCATTGCATGAATTGCCCCATCGAAAGCACCATGCCACCGCTTTTGTGCAGGAAGTCCGGAGTCCATGGGAGGTTTAGCGCGTCGTTTTCAACCGGCAGCGCCCGCTTGAAAACTTGGATCGCTTTGTCCGCCAATCTTAGCGTCATCGAACGTCGGCTCGCGCCAACGGGATCAAGCAGGTATAGCACTTTCTCCGCCCCGACGGGCGCGGACATAGGAATCTCGGCGGTTTCGATCTCCGGAAAGCTTTCACGCAGGGCCCGCGCCTGGGTCACCACGCCGGAGACGCCGAAGCCGATGTCATCCGCGCGCTCATAGCACAGCACCTGCGGCGGCATTCCAGGCATGGTGGCGCTTTCGACGGCGGGCGTGCCGTCCGCGTTGATGAGTCGCTTTGAAAGCGTCGCTAGAAATCCCGCCGTTGCCGGGCCGAAACCGACGCATACAATGTCCGCGTCCATGCGGGGGCGCTCAACGGGCGGCGACACTGATTCGCCTTGCGGCATGCTCATGCCGGATAATCCAGTGCCTCACGCGTCATCACCGTTTTCAACGATTGGGCCGCGCGGTCCTTCGCAAGGCGGCAACCCGTGATGCAGGTGTCGAGCTTTGCGCGCAAGGCGACGAACGGTTCGAGCCCGACGCATCGCACGCACGGACCAGCCTTCAGCGCGTGTGCTTCTCCCAATTCCGTCACGTCGGAGTAGGCGCGGGCCGAGCCGTCAATGCCAGGGATGATGCCTTCCAGGTTCATCAACTCTTCCGCACCATAACAAGCGCGGCAGCTCGCGTCGTCCCATGCGGGGTGACGGTTGTAACCGTGAACGATCTCGGCGGCGATGCGTCCGACTTCTCCTGCGGCGCGAGCGGATTGCACGTGGCAAAGGTCGGTGAAGAACGCCACCGTGCCGGCGAGCCCGTCGGCGAGCGCGGCGTTTTCCACACCTTTCGTTTCGAGTTCAATGACATCGAGGATGAATTGCCGCGCGGCCAGCAGCCAACAGAGCGCATCGGCCAGCGGGAACGTCACGCCCTGACGTGTCTTGTGATAAAGCTTCGCGCCGTCGGCGTCGGTGGCGGTCTGCACGTGTTGCAGCGTCCAGAGCCAGAGTTTCATCGCCGTGCCCAGCGCGCACGCACCCGTACCAGGTCGGTCGGAGGCGATGCGTTTCATCTCGGCGATCCATTGTTTGAACTGCGCCAGGAACAGCTCATTGGTCATGGTGATGGAAAGCTGCAAACGCTGCACGGCTTCCGGACCTTCATAGGTGGCTTCGAGTTGCGCGTCCATCCACTTCTGTCCGAGGAATCCGGGACAATCCTCCGTAACGCCGTAGCCACCCATAAGGCTGACTGCCTCGCGCATCATGTTCGCACCGTGGCCGGTGTTCCACAGCTTGCACGCGGGGCAAAGAACGTTCGCGAGCGAGTCGAGTTGAGCGAACATCGCGAGTGGAGCTTCAATCGGCTTGTGGGTGCGGAGTGATTCGAGCGCTTCACCTTGAGCCTTGATCAATTCCTTTGACGCAGCGCGGCCGGTGAGTTTCTTCTCCGCTAGAATGCGGTCCTTCTCCTTTTCGAGAGGATCCAGTTCGTCATACATCCGCGCGGCGGCGAAACCGAGTGACGCGCTGGCTTCGCCGGTGGCCCAGATGTCCACAAGACGATGCAGGGCGTCTTCCTTCTGCTGGATGCCTAGTTCGTAACGCGGCGTGCCGGGCGCGCCTTGACCACCGCGGAACCGCCGACGTTGATACATAATCACCGGCTCGACGGCGGAAAGCAGCTTGGCCGAAGTCATCAAGCCGACCGTCACGCGCGTACGCCGGAACACGGCTTCGATGATTTCGCCGTGTGAATAGTTTGGGATGATGACGCCGTCCTTGACCGTGTAGCCGCCCACAATGCGGCTGGCGGGAACTTTGAGATTGAAGACCGGATCGTTCGTGGATGAAAGCTGGTGGACGAGCTTCTTGGTGGGCGTGCCGCGATCCCAGGTACCCGGGTCGCCTTCCTCCAGAATCACCATGCAACTGCCCTTGATCTTTGGATCACCGGACTCGACCGCAGCGGTCACGACGTTGGCGAAACCCATGTTCGTGATGAAACGCCCGCGCTTGTCCACTTGCAGCATCGGTTCGCGGCCATCACTCCACTCCGCTATGCGCACTGTTCCGGCCAACATGCCCGTCTCGACTCCGACGAAGGGAATCGGCTCGGTGAGCGCGAACGCGGCGCGAACTTGTTTGCGGTTCTCCCCGGGCTTCACCGGCGCTGCATTGGCAACGTACTTGGCGCGCTGCTCCGGCGTGCCGCGTTCGTGAATCGGCGCGAGGCCGAGGTTGCCCGCGAGACTGCTGGTAGCTGCCCCTGCATCAACCCACGACAACTCAAAAGCGACCAGCGCCAGCGCGAGATTCTTCGGCCCGGCGATGAAGCCGCCCTGTTCGGGATCGAGAATCGCCGCCGTGATGCCGCTCTCGTCGAAATGCGGCAGGAGGCCTGCCTTTTCGGCCGTCCACTCGTGTGAGTTGCGCCCGCCGTTGGCAACGAGACGGGCGACCGGCCCACGCGCCACACCCCGCGCAGCTTGCGCGAGCATGTGCAGCTCGTAACGGTCGGCGAAACGCCACATGATCTGGCGGAGGTCGTCGGAGGGCAGAGTGCGGAGAGATTCCTGCACGGGAGTTTCAAGAGTGGCTTGCATAAATGTCGCCTGATGTTTCCGGCGCACCGGCGGAAAGAATCTTCTTCCCGCGCCAGCACGGCATAAGACCAAATTTGGTTGAGCCAATGGGACGCCGTCGACCGGGCCGGGACAACGCGTGAATTGGGACTCTTGAAACAATTCTTGTCCCGTGGCTTCCGGTGGATGCAGGAACGCGGATCGCGGCGTTCCAATCATCCGGTCAAGCGAAGCCAAGCCGATGCGCGTCGTTGCAATGGGAATTTCATTTGTCGCGGCTCGGGAGAGATAACGCGCACCCTCTTCTTATTTGCCAATCGAGCATGTCGAGGGAGGACGTTCCTGACCCGCAAGGCTGTCTCGCAATGTGGATGTTTGAGACAGTTTTTTTTGGGGAATGCACCAAAGTTGAGCATTCCCACCGGGGCGCCAAAGCTAATCTGGGCGGGCACCTTTGCTGCTTGATCCCGGCATGCTGTCTCGCATTGCACGACTGGATTTCACGGCGCTGGAAATAATTGTGCTGGCGGTTCTCTTGGGATTGTTCGCAGCACTCCGAATCCCTTCATTCATGGTGGGTTAACAAGGCGGAGTACACTCCGCTCTTACGCAAGAGCCAGCCAGTGTTTCAACGCGACTTCAACTTGTTGCAACAGTGCTGGCTCCAAAATACCAAGCCGTCTTTCCAACTTGATGGATGGGACGCTGCCGATGTCCACGCGGCCCTGCATCACAAATCCTCCGTGCGCTTGAAGGGCAGGCCGCGTTCGCCGTTGAAGAGCTTGCGCAGGCGGCGGTCGCTGGAACTGCTGGGGCGGCGGATGATCTCCGGCGCGACCTTGAGTCCGGTTTCGCGCCGCGCGCGGCGGCCCTTGAGCCAGTCTTCCCAGCTCATGACCTCATTCATCGGAATCACCGGGACTCCGGACCTGGAGAGCTTTGGCTTGTTCATCGATCAGTTCCTTCACTTGCGGCCAGTTCTTGTAGTCCGTGGATTCAGCCAGTCGGCGCACTTCCCGCCAGTCTGTTTCCACCTCGCCTTGCAGCGCCGCCGCGAGAATCTTTTTAGCACATTCTCGCGCGGGCGGATAGTCAGAGGGATAGACAGACACCAACACGCGTTCGACGATCAACTCCTCGACAGGAGAAACGCGAACCTCTCCAAAAGGCGCCGCGATGCCGCGAACCTTCGTGCGGGCCAAATTCTCGAACGCGCCGAGCACGTCCACGTATGCGCCACTGACTTCCCAACTGCGCGGTCCGCCCTTGGCGTTCAGCGTGCCCATGAGTTCCTGACGCAGCAGAACGGTCAGCGGCTGTGCGCTTGAAGCGACGCACAAATCGAGGTCGCCGGAGACGTAAGCGCCCTCGGTGTAGAACTCAATGGCCGAGCCACCGACCACGACGAGTTCAATGCCGCGCGCCCGGAAAATTGTAGAGACGAGACTTGCGAGCTTCAGATGTTTGAGCGTGGGATCGGTCTCTGCCGTGATGTCCGCGAGTGCGGCTTTGATTTCGTCGCTCGTCATTCCGCCGGTTGCATACACGAACCGGCGCAGTTGCACGATGGGAATTCAGCGTGGGACTTGCGAAGCTCGTCCCTCCAAGCAGCTATGCCTGGTACGCCTCCATCCCCACGCATGAGCACATCACGTTGCGGTCGCCGAAGACGTTGTCCACGCGGCCGACGGGGGGCCAGTATTTGGCGTCGCGCAAACTCTTGAGCGGATACGCGGCCTGGGCGCGGGTGTAGGGGCGGTTCCAATCGTCGCCGGCGATGACGTCGGCGGGGTGCGGCGCGTTCTTCAAAGGGTTGTTGGTCTTGTCCCATTCGCCCTTTTCGATGCGCTGGATTTCGCCGTGGATGGCGATCATCGCGTCGCAGAAACGGTCGAGCTCGGCCTGGTCTTCGCTCTCGGTCGGTTCGACCATCAACGTGCCGGGCACGGGCCACGAGAGCGTCGGCGCGTGGAAGCCGTAATCCATCAGGCGCTTCGCGACGTCCTCGGCGGTCACGCTTTTATACGGTCGCAGGTCGAGAATGCATTCGTGCGCGACGGTGCCGTGCGCGCCTTTGAAGAGCACGGAGAAATATTTCTCGATCCGCTTCGCGACGTAATTCGCGGTGAGGATGGCAACCTTGGTCGCCTCGGTCAGCCCATCCGGTCCCATAAGGCGGATGTAAACCCACGGGATGGTGAGAATACTCGCGCTGCCCCACGGCGCGGCGCTGATGGAGCCTATCGGATTTTCGCCGCCGAGATTCACGACGGGATGGCCGGGAAGAAAATCCGCGAGATGGTCCGCCACGCAAATCGGTCCCATGCCCGGACCGCCGCCGCCATGCGGGATGCAGAAGGTCTTGTGCAGATTCAAGTGGCACACGTCCGCGCCGATGTCGCCGGGGCGGCAGAGGCCGACTTGCGCGTTCATGTTCGCGCCGTCCATGTAAACCTGTCCGCCGCTTTCCTGAACGATGGCGCAAATCTCCTTCACCGTTTCCTCGAACACCCCGTGCGTCGAGGGATAGGTCATCATCAAGCACGCAAGATTGGCCGTGTGCTCGGCAGCCTTCGCGCGCAAGTCGGCCACGGCGATGTTGCCGAGTTGATCGCACGCGACGGCCACGACTTTCATCCCAGCCATCACGGCGCTGGCGGGATTCGTCCCGTGCGCGGAAGTGGGAATGAGACAAATGTTGCGATGCGCTTCGTCGCGATCTTTGAAATAGGCGCGAATGACGAGCAACCCCGCGAGTTCGCCCTGCGAGCCGGCGTTCGGCTGGAGCGACACGGCGCTGAAGCCGGTGATTTCCGCCAGCCACTCCTCGAGTTCCGCGAAGAGCTGCTGATAGCCGCGGGTCTGCGACAGCGGCGCGAACGGATGAATGCGCCCGAACTCCGGCCACGTGACCGGATACATTTCGGCGGCTGCGTTGAGCTTCATCGTGCAGGAGCCGAGCGGGATCATGCCTTTGTCGAGGCCGAAGTCCTTCGCCTCGAGCTTGCGGATGTAGCGCATCATCTCGGTCTCGGAATGATGCGTGTTGAAGATGGAATGCTGCAAAAACTTCGACGTGCGCGCGAACGGCGCCGGGATGTCCGCCTCGGCGCTCGCGGCGAAATGGTCGAGATTGAACTCGGTGTTCTTGTCGTTGTTGAAGACCTTGAGCAACATCTCCAGGTCTTCCTGCGAAGTGGTTTCATCGAGCGACACGCCAACGGAATGGGCGTCCACGTAGCGCAAGTTCACGCGATGTTTCTCGGCGAACTTGATGATGTCCTTCGCGTTCTTGTTGCCCAGCCCGACGTGCAGCGTGTCGAAAAAGTATTGCTGGACTGAACCAGGGTTGGGTGGAACAGGCGACCCGCCTGTTCCGAGCGGCGACCCGCCGCTCGGAATGGAAGTGCGCACAGAAGTTGATTGGGCGTTGGAAGTGCAAGCGCCTCCTTCCGTTCCGTTCGGCGAGTCGCCGAACGGGGCGGGCGAGTCGCCCGCGCCACCCAGTTCAGGAAGTTGCGCCACGTCGAATCCCAAATTCCTCAGCGCCATCGCCAGTGCCTTCGCCATCAAATGCACGCGCTTCGCAATGGCCTTCAATCCTTCCGGCCCGTGATAGCACGCGTAGAACGACGCGACATTCGCGAGCAACGCCTGCGCTGTGCAGATGTTGCTCGTAGCCTTCTCGCGGCGAATGTGTTGCTCGCGCGTCTGCAACGTGAGCCGCAGCGCCGGCAAGCCGCGCGAGTCCTTGGACACGCCGACGAGACGGCCAGGCATCTCGCGCTTGAATGCGTCGCGCGTGGCAAAGAACGCCGCGTGCGGCCCGCCGTATCCGAGCGGCACACCGAAGCGTTGCGCGCTGCCGACGACGATGTCCGCGCCCCATTCGCCCGGCGGCGTGAGCAGCGTGAGCGCGAGCAAATCCGACGCGACGATGACGAGCGCATCGTTCGCATGCGCCTTCTCCACAAACGCCCGATAGTCGTGCGCGGAGCCGTAGGTATTCGGGTATTGAACGAGCGCGGCGAAGAAGCCCTTCTTCGTCGCAGCCGACGTGAGGAGGCTCTGATCAATTCCAGAGCTTTCAGATGGAGCCTCGTTACCTCGGCTGCTCCCAGCGCCGAAATCAAACGTGTTGTGATTCCCGACTACGACTTCGATGCCGAGCGCCTTCGCGCGCGTCTGGAGCACTTCGATCGTCTGCGGATGACACGCGTCGCTCACGAAGATGCGATTGTTGTCCTCCTTGCCCTTGAGCGAATGCGCCATCTGCATCGCCTCGGCGGCGGCGGTGCCTTCATCGAGCAACGAAGCGTTGGCGATCTCCATGGCCGTGAGGTCCGTGACCAGCGTCTGGAAATTCAGCAACGCCTCGAGGCGCCCCTGCGAAATCTCCGCCTGATACGGCGTGTAAGGTGTGTACCAGCCGGGGTTCTCGATGACGTTCCGCTGAATGACCGGCGGCGTGATGGTGTCGTAATAACCCATCCCGATGTAGCTCTTGAAAATCTGGTTCTGCGCCGCAAGCACGCGCATCTCGTTGAGCAACCCGTGCTCGCTCCGCGCCGCCGGCAAATTCAGCGGCTGCCCCATCCGAATCGACTTCGGCACCGTGGCGTCGATGAGCTGGTCGAGCGACTCATACCCGCACACCTGCAACATCGCGCGCACTTCGGCCGGATTCGGACCGATGTGGCGATGCACAAAGCGGTCCGTCCACGCGAAGTGGCGCAGCTTGGGAGCGCTGTTGGAAGCACCGCCCAGGTTCGCGTGGGCACCGGTTTGCTCAGGGGCGAAAGTCGATTCAGCCATAAAGAGGCGAAAGCGTATGGCGCGAACGCCGCGAGGCAAGAAGAAGATGATGATGAAGAAGATGATGTGCGGTTGAATTTCAGTGACGTTACGCGGAGAGGCTGATTACGTTCGCCCTCCACATGAAAACGTCACAGGTCATTTTCTATTTCGCGCTTGCGACGTCTGTGTTCGCCGCAGACGAGCCGTTCATCATCAACAACGCCGATGAGTTCAACAAATGCGTCGGCACCGATTCGCGCGTCGAGAAAATCGCGGGCGACATGGCGTTCGTCGAAGGGCCGGTGTGGCACCCGGATGGATTTCTCATCTTCAGTGACATCCCGAACAACGAGTTGAAGAAATGGACGAAAGACGGCGGCGTGGCGACGTTTCGCAAGCCAAGCCAGAACGTGAATGGCAATACGATCGACGTGCAGGGCCGCCTTTTCAGCGCCGAGCACAGCGGACGGCGCATCTCCGTGACCGGCAAGGACGGCGGCGTGAAGACATTGGTGGATCGTTTCGACGGTAAGAAGTTCAATTCGCCCAACGATGTCGTGGTGAAGTCGGACGGCACAGTGTGGTTTACCGATCCGCCGTATGGCCTGCCGCGAGGCGAGCAGAAGGAGCAGCCGGGGAATTTTGTCTTTCGCTTCGATCCGAAGAGCGGCAGGACCACGATCGTCGCGACGAACCTCGACATGCCGAACGGTCTCGCGTTCGCACCGGACGAAAAGAAGCTTTACGTCGCGGACTCTGGAAAGCCGCGGCACATCCGCGGCTACGAAGTCAAAGACGACGGCACGCTGCGGGGGGGAATCGTGTTCTGCACCATCGACAAAGGCGGGCCCGATGGAATCCGCTGTGATGCCGAGGGACGCGTCTGGTCGAGCGCCGGTGATGGCGTGCAAATCTTTGCCCTCAATGGCGTGCTGATCGGGAAAATTCTCGTGCCGGAGTCCCCGGCGAATCTTTGTTTCGGTGGCGCTGATGGCAAGACCTTGTTCATCACCGCGCGCAAGAGTCTCTATTCGATTCGGGTAATGACGACGGGCGCAAAGTCGCGTTGAACTGATTATCGCTTTCCCAGCCGCGCCGCAAATTGGCGGAGAAATTCGGCGTGCTGCTTCTGAAACTCATCGGAGCCGACGCGAAGTCCCGTGGCGAAGCGGGCGACCTGCGGAAACGCAAACGGATACGCTGACAGCGCGAGAAACGAGAGCAACAGGTGGCCGGCATCGAATTCGCCGGGCACCATTCCGGCAGCCTGCTGCTGCCGGATCCACTCGATCGCCACGGTTACGTCATGGCGCCGCCGCGACTCATCGATCACTGCCTTGCCCTCACCCCAGTGCAGCGCTTCGAATTGCAGCAGCCGGATCCAGTCAGGATCGCTTGCCATGAGTTCAGCCCAGCGCGGAAGAGTGTCGAGCGCGTTTTGCGGCGCGTCACCGAACCACGCTTTGCGCTCGGAAATTTTTCGCCGCAGCACCGCGCGGAAAAGTTCCTCCTTGTCACCGAAGTAGTGATAGAGCATCCGCTTGTTGACGCGGGCGGACCGGGCGATCACGTCCACGCGCGCACCGGCGAATCCGTGGCGGGCAAACTCCTTCAGGGCCGCGGCCAGAATGCGCTGCTGGGTCTGCTCCGGGTTCCGGCTGACTTTCTCGCGAATGGCTTTTCGCTTCGGCCTCTTCTTCACGTGGCGAGACTCTGTCTGGTGCAAGTAACTGTCAATTTACTTGTCGCGAACGACAGCAACAGTGCCGTGCGACTCGTGCGGCAAGACAGGTTGAGCTAGCCTCGCCTCGTGAAACTGATTTCCTGGAATGTGAACGGACTCCGCGCGGTGTTGCGGAAGAATTTCATCGAATTTCTTGAAGCTGAACAGCCGGACGTGTTGTGCCTTCAGGAAACGAAATGCGGCCCCGGCGACGTGGAGCAACTAATGACAGCGCGATACGCCACTCATTTCAATTGCGCCGAGAAGAAGGGATACGCCGGCACGGCGACACTTTCGCGCAAGCCACCGCTCAAGGTGACCACCGGCATCGGCATCGCAGACCACGATCGCGAAGGGCGCGTGCTCACGACGGAATTCGCCGGGTTTTTCGTCGTGAATGTTTACGTGCCGAATTCAAAGCGCGAACTGACACGCCTCGAGTATCGGCAGCAATGGGACCGCGACTTCCTTGCTTACCTGAAGAAGTTGGAGAAACGAAAGCCCGTCATCTTCTGCGGCGATTTGAACGTGGCGCACACGGAAATCGATCTCGCGAATCCAAAGGCCAACGTGCGCAATCATGGGTTCACAATTGAGGAGCGCACCGGCTTCAGCGCATTGATCCGTGCCGGCTTCGTTGACACGTTCCGCGAATTCGAACGCGGCGGCGGACATTACACCTGGTGGAGTGTGATGACGGGCGCGCGGGCGCGAAGCATTGGATGGCGCATCGATTATTTTTTGATCAGCCCGGCGCTTCGGCCGAAGTTGAAACGCGCCTGGATTCTCAAGGACGTTCTCGGCTCGGATCATTGCCCGGTCGGAATCGAAATCGCCGACTGACGGAGTCGATCACTCTTCCAGTTTCGACAAATATTCCCGCAACGGCGCGAGGTCGGAATCTTCCAGCGCGCGTTGCTTGATTTCTTTTGCATTGCCGCGCCGGAATGCGAGCACGAGCAAGGCTTTCGCTTCATTCAACTTGCCGAGTTGGCACGCGTAGCAGGCGAGGTTGTAAGGAATCAATTCCTCGTTGGGAAAACGCACGAGCGCCGGCTCAAGCAAGTCCGCCGCCTCCTTCGTCCGTTTCAATTCATGCAGTGCGTACGAGCGATGAATCCAGCCGGATGGGTCTTTCGGCTCCACCTGCACCAACTCGTCCGCGATCTCGACGCACTTGCGCCAATGCTGCGAGTGCGAATGCAACCGCCACAGCACCGTCAGGACGGCAGGATGCTGGCGGCGCGACTCGGGAATTTCTTTGATCTCGGCGAACGCATCGACCGGCAATCCCAGTTCGAGCCAGCCTTCAGCCGCGCGCAGGTGAAAAGCGTCTGCCTGTGGGAGATCAGCCATCGCATCTCCGGCATCACTTCGTTTCGCCGGCAGAAACCCGCACATCATCGAACACGCCGCGCGCTTCGGGGCCGCCGACAACCAGCGCCACGCGAATGCCACGATCCCACGGCGGGAGATAATTGCCTTCGACATCGATGTTGCCGGTGATGGCGGACCACGCCTTTCCATCGGCGCTCGTGCTGAAGGTGAAGCGGTGTCCGGCATTCGCGTTGAGGCGAATGAAGAGCGCTTCCGTTTTCGGAAGTGAATTCGTGCTGAGGTTCTCGTGCTTGCCACGCTGACGTTTCCACACGACGAGCTTTCCATCGCGCACACTCGCACCAAGCGCATTCTCTCGATCGCCGAATGCCGAGAGACCCGCGGTCTGAGCTGGCTTCAACACGCTCAGGTCGAGCTTTGCGGACGCGGAGTAGTCGCCGGAAACTGTCATCAATCCGAGCACCGAAGCGGCGAACGCGTCGTCGCGACTTGTCATCGCAGCGAGAGAGAGTTTTCCACCGGTGAGATCCAAACTTGGCTCGTTGCTCACGGGCCACTGCCATTGCGGCTTCAGCTTCGGCTGCGAAAAGTCGTCCGCGAAATCGGTCGCCGCGACGGAAGTCGCGGCGGCGATCGGCGCGCTTCGATTTGTGCTCACGCCGTGTCCATCGTTGATCGTGGGCCAGCCGTTTGTTCCCCACGTGATTTCATCGAGCACACCCTGCCGGCCCACGTAGATGAACGCCTTGCGATCGTAAGCGTGATACAGCATGAAATCGCGCCCGTCCTTCGTCGTCACGACGCTGCCGTGACCGGGACATTTCCAAACCGCGTTCTCGTCGAGGATCGGGTTCGCCGGATTTTTTTCCCACGGACCCAGCAGGTTCTTCGCGCGAGCCACGCCGAGCGCGTAATTACAATCGCGGCCGCAACATCCCGCGCCCGAGTAGAACATGTAAAAATAATCGCCGTGGCGCTGCACGAACGGACCCTCGATCAACGCGCCTTCCCACGGCTTGTCGTTGCGCATGATCTCGGCGGGCTGCCCGACCAGTTTTGTGCCGTCGTCGGAAAGCCGTTGAATCCAAAGCGGCGTCGGCTGCTTGCGACTGTTGCCATCCTCTTTCCAGATCAACCACCGCGAGCCGTCGCGATCGGTCACGGGCACGGCGTCGATCGAGCCTGCATCCTGTCCGATCATCGGGCCGTGATCCGTCCACGGGCCACGCGGATTGTCGGCAGTCGCACACGCGACAGAGAGCGGGCCACCCTTTTTGCGTCCGACGTAATAGATGAAAAACTTGCCGTTGTGCTCCGCGATTTCCGGCGCCCAAAAATTTCCCACCGCCCAATCGGGCCTCCGCTCAAACACGTTGCCCACATGTTCCCAGTGAACGAGATCGCGCGAGTGCAACATCGGGAACAGCGGCGCCCATTCCGATGTCGTCGCAGTGGCCCAGTAATCGTCCCCCGCGCGAATGACGCTCGGATCGGGAAAGTCACCGGCGAGGACAGGATTCGAGTAATTCGCAGCTTGAGCAGAAGCGAGAGCGAGACACACGGTCGCACAAAGGAGAGTTTTCATTTCACAGCCTGAAATTTTTTCGCCTGAATCATTTTCTGCAGCAGGATGAACGCGAGCAGCAAGACGCCGATCACGATCTTCGTCCACCACGAACTCAGCGTTCCCTGGAAGACGATCGCCGTCTGGATGATGCCGAAGATGAGCACGCCCACGACGGTTCCGGCCACGGTTCCAACACCGCCGCTGAGCAACGTGCCACCGATCACCACCGCCGCGATCGCATCAAGTTCGAGTCCTTCCGCCGCCTTTGCGTAACCGGATTGCGTGTAGAGGCAATACACCACGCCCGCGAGTGCGGAGCAGAATCCGCTCAGCGCATAGACGCCGATTTTGATTTTCGCGACGGGCAAACCCATGAGCGTGGCCGACTGTTCGTTACCGCCGATCGCATACACGTTGCGACCAAAGCGCGAGAACTTGCTGAGAACAAACGCGCCCACAATCACCACGAGAAAGATGATCGCCGTCGTCGGCAGCACGGCGTTGCCCAGTGGCACCTTCACGGCGTCGGTGATTTCGCTCAAGTAACGCGTGATGGGTTGCGCTTCGAGGCTGAGCAATTGCGCCAAACCGCGTGCAAAGAACATTCCACCCAGGGTGACAAGAAATGGCGGCAGCGCAAATCGGTGAACCAGAAGTCCCATCAACGAACCGAACAACCCGCCGCCAGCCAGCGCGACCGGCACCGCGACTGCGACGTGCCAATGCCACTTCTCCATCGCGAGCGCGAGGAACACGCTGACGAGTCCCACGACGGCGCCGACCGAGAGATCGATACCGCCGGACAAGATCACAAACGTGAGCCCGAGCGCCGCGATGCCGAGGAACGAATTGTCGGCGAAGAAATTGATGAACACGCGCAGCGACGCGAACGCCGGATATTTCACCGCCGCCGCGACGTAAAGCACGAGGCACACGACGATCGTCGCGAGAAGCGGAACGTTGCGTTGCAGTGCGCGAAGGTTCATGCGCCCACCGCCTTTGGTTTCCAGATTGCCGCGCGAAACTTCTCCGACTGCAACAGGCAAACGAGAATCACCACTACAGCTTTCACCACCAGCGTGAGTTCCACCGCGACGCCGCGAGTAAGGATCGTCGTGGTGAGTGTCTGAATCAGTATCGCGCCGATCAATGAGCCAGCGAGTTGGAAACGACCGCCGGTGAGCGCGGTGCCGCCGATCACCGTGGCGAGAATCGCGTCGAGTTCGAGCCAGAGACCGGCGTTGTTGGAATCAGCGGCTTTGATGTCGGTCGTGATGATCAATCCTGCAAGGCCGGCGCAGAGCGAGCAGACGCCATACACGACCAGCTTCACCAGATTCGTGTTCACTCCGGCGTAGCGGCTGGCGGTTTCATTGTCGCCGGTGCATTCGATGAAAAGACCAAACGCGGTGCGAGCCTTCAACAGGCTCAAGACCGCCAAGACGATCACCACCAACGTGATCGTGAACGGCAAACCCGCCAGCGCACCACGGCCGATGAACTCGAATGACTTGTTCTCGAACGTGATGATCTGCCCGCCTGTAAGGAGTTGCGCGATGCCGCGTCCGGACACCATCAGGATGAGCGTCGCCACGATCGGTGGCACTTTGAAAATGCCGACGAGAACGCCGTTCCAAACACCCGCAAGGGCTGCGACGCCAAGCCCGGCCCCGATCACGACAGGAACGGGCAATTGTTTGCTCACGAGAATTGCCGCAACCGCTCCGGCAATCGCCATCACCGCGCCAACGGAAAGATCAACGCCGCCCGTCGCAATCACGAGCGTCATTCCGAGCGACAGCAACATCACCGGCGCTGCGCGATTCAGAATGTCGATCACGCTGCCGTAGAGCCGCCCATCGCGAACGGTGAAGTGGAAAAAGCCCGGCGTGAGAATCGCGTTGAACACGAACGCCATCGCGAGAGCGATCAAAGGCCATTTCAGTTTGTGCCAGGAAGCAGACATTAGAAAAGCAGTTCACCACAGAGGCACAGAGGACACAGAGAGAAAAGGTAAGGAACCCGGTCCTGCGGGCGCAACTGGGCGCGACCATCACGCGCCGAGCGGTTTGGAGTGCGATGACTCGTCGTCGCTTTTTCACGGCGCGACTTGTCGCGCCGCAGTTTGGCGACAAGTCGCCAAACAAAAAAGCGATGACAAGTCATCGCACTCCAAAGCACGGACGCCTCCGCGGGGCAGCTCCGAGTTACACTCGCTCCGTGCTCTCCGTGCCTCTGTGGTGAATTCATCACGCCGCCTCCTTCGCGATTGCGTGCATGATGTTGTGTTCGGTGATGTCTTCGCCGTGCAGTTCGGCCACTCGCTTGCGATCGCGCAGCACGACGACGCGATGACTGTTGCGCACCGTTTCCTCCAAGTCGGACGAGATAAAGAGAATCGCCATGCCTTCGCTCGTCAGCTTCGCCATGAGCTTCTCGATTTCGAGTTTCGCGCCGACGTCGATGCCGCGCGTAGGCTCGTCGAGCAACAGGAGTCTTGGATTCGACGCGAGCCAGCGTGCAAGAATGACCTTTTGTTGATTGCCGCCGCTGAGGAGACGGATCGGTTGTTCGGCATTCGGCGTCTTGATGTTCAGCGCCTTGATGAATCGGTCGGCGAGCTCAAGTTGCTCCGCAGGCGAAACATGATGCGTCCATCCGCAACTCGCCTGCAACGCGAGCACGATATTCTCGCGCACGCTCAAGTTGGGAATGATCGCTTCGACTGTGCGATCTTCGGGACAGAAGCCAAAGCGATTCGCAATCGCGTCGCGAGCCGAGCGCAAAGAAAGCCGCCGGCCTTCCAGCAACATTTCGCCCTGATCCGCCGTATCGATCGCGAAGATCAGGCGCGCAGTTTCGGTGCGGCCGGAGCCAAGCAATCCGGCGAGGCCAAGAATTTCACCTTCGTTGATGTCGAGATCGATGGGTTGCAACGACGCGCGCCGACCGAGGCCGCGCAATGCGAGAAGCGGCTTTTTCTCAACACCTGACGCAGTCATCGAGCGCTCGCGCTTGAAGTCCGCCTCGCTCAATTCGCGCCCCATCATTTTCGAGATGAGCTGAATGCGCGGGAGCTTTGCAACTTCGTATTCGCCAACGAACGCGCCGTTGCGCAGCACCGTGATGCGATCGCTGACCGCGTAAACCTGATCGAGGAAATGGGTGACGAACACGATGCCGAGCCCCTGCGACTTGAGTTGGCGCAGGATTCCGAACAGCCGTTCGACTTCGCCTTCATCGAGACTCGATGTGGGTTCGTCGAGGATGAGCAACTTCGCCTGCACATCGAGCGCGCGGGCAATCGCCACGAGTTGCTGCAACGCGATCGAGTAGTTCGACACCAGTTCGTTGACGTCGATGTGAATGCCAAGCAGAGCCAGAGCGGCTTCGGCGCGTTGCCGCATCTGGGGCCAGTTGATGAAGCCCAGCTTCGTTTGCTGCCGTCCGAGACAGATGTTTTCCGCCACCGAAAGAAACGGCACAAGATTCACTTCCTGGTAAACCGTCGAGATGCCGCACGCTTCGGCGTCGCGCGGCGCGGCGGGATTGATCGGCTTTCCTTCGAGCGAAATTTCGCCGGCGTCGCGCTGGTAAACGCCGGTGAGCACTTTGATCAGTGTGGATTTGCCTGCGCCGTTTTCGCCCATCAGCGCATGCACTTCGCCGCGGCGCACCGTGAAGTCCACGCCTGCAAGAGCCTTAACACCGGGAAAACTTTTCGTCACAGCGCGCGCGTGCAGCAGGAGTGCTCTGCTTTGATTTGTGGACGCGGCGCTCTCGGTCATTTGGTCAGAGGAACGTATCGCGACGGCGCATCTGGTTTCAACAGACGAGTTCAGCCTCGACGCAAAACCGTGTAACGACGCCTGGTTCGAGCGCGTCCTGCTGCGGGAGATGATCCATCGACTGCCAATTCAATTTCTCGCATCTGTGCTGTTGGTGGTGCTCGTTTCAAACGTCTCCGCACAGCGCCAGATGGAAAACCTCGGGCGCGGTTTGGTGGCGGTGAACCAGGGTGATGGAAAAGTTTTTGCAAGTTGGCGTCTACTCGGAACGGACGCGGAGACAACTGCCTTCAACATTTATCGCGTCACGGCAAATGCCGCGCCGCAAAAGCTGAACGGCGCACTGATCGCCAATTGCACCAGCTTCACAGACGAAGGCGCAAAGCTGGAACAAGCGACTTCATACTTCGTGCGCGCTGTGACTGGCGGCGCGGAGCAGGAACCGAGCGCGCGCTTTTCATTAGCCGGGAATGCGCCCGCGAAACCTTACCTCAGCATTCCGCTGCAACTGCCGCCGGGTTATTCCGCGAATGACGGTTCTGTCGGAGAGCTCGATGGCGATGGCGAATACGAAATCGTTTTGAAGTGTGAACAACGTCCGCGCGACACGGCATCTCTCGGGCTGACCGACGAAACGATTCTTCAGGCTTACACGCTCCCCGGCAAACTTCTGTGGACGATCAATCTCGGCAAAAATATCCGCGAGGGAGCGCACTACACGCCGTTCATGGTTTACGACCTCGACGGCGATGGCATCGCGGAGATCGCGTGCAAAACGGCGGACGGTACAATCGACGGACGCGGCAACGTCATCGGTGACGCGAACGCTGACTGGCGCGACACGAATCGAAACTCACGAACGTTCGGGCGCGTGCTGCGCGGCCCGGAGTATTTCACGATCTTCGACGGACGCACCGGCGCGGCGCTCGCGACCACGAACTACTTACCCCCGCGCGGCGATCTCGGTGCGTGGGGCGGCGTGGGGGGAAATGGCGGCAACGACAGCGTGGGCAATCGCTCCGATCGCTTCCTCGCGTGCGTGGCGTATCTCGATGGCGTGCGACCGAGTGCCGTGATGTGTCGCGGTTACTACGGTCGCAGCGTTCTCGCGGCTTGGGACTGGCGCGATGGAAAGCTCACGCAACGCTGGGTTTTCGATTCCAAGGACAAAGACAATCCATTCTCCGGCCAGGGCGGACATCAACTCACCGTGGCTGACGTGGATGGCGATGGCCGCGACGAAATCATTTATCACGCGATGGTCGTGGATGACGACGGCAAGGGGCTTTACTCGACCGGCCTTCGTCACGGCGACGCGTTGCATGTGGGCGATCTCGATCCTGAGCGACCGGGTCTCGAAGTTTTTGGAATTCACGAGAACGAGGAATCGACCGTGAAGTTCGGCACGCCGGGCACGGCGTTGTTCGACGCGAAGACCGGGAAAATTCTTTGGAGCGCCGGTCCCGGCGTCGATGCGGGTCGCGGACTCACGGCGGATATTGATCCACGTTATCCAGGCGAAGAGATGTGGAGCGGCCCGGCCGGCTTGCGCACATGCAAAGGCGAACGCATCGGCGCCGCGCCGCGCCGCGCGAACTTCGCGATCTGGTGGGACGACGATCCGCTGCGCGAGATTCTCGACCGCAACCAGATTTCCAAATGGGACTGGGAAACAAGCACGCTGAAAACAATTCTCGTCGGCGAAGGTTGCGTGGCGAACAACGGAACGAAAGCCACGCCCGTTTTATCCGGAGATATTCTCGGTGATTGGCGCGAGGAAGTAATCTGGCGCACGCCGGACAACAAGGAGTTGCGCATCTACACCACCACCATTCCCACCACGAACCGCCTCCGCACGCTGATGCACGATCCGCAGTATCGCTTGAGCATCGCGTGGCAGAATGTCGGCTACAATCAGCCGCCGCACCCGAGCTTCTTTCTTGGGAACGGAATGAAAACTCCGCCGCGCCCAAAGGTCGCAGTCGTCCCGCGCCATTTCAGTACCTCTCTGCCGCCGAAGTAGACAGTTTCAGAAAGTCTTGTCGCGCGAAGAAACTCCAGTCTCCATCGCAATTCACGTGTGACGTGCGCCAAGGGACGGTGCGACAACGAGCCGGGACAGGGCTAATCAGGGATGACCATGAAAAGGGTCGCGAGTTCCACGACGTACATCACACCTTTGCATTTTCTCGTTGTTCTGTTGATGTTTGAAGCAATTCTCTGCATCACACCAACGGCCTTCGCCCGTCCGCGCGTGCCGCTGCCGCCGTATCCTGAAATGGAGTTGACGAGCTGGCGCTTCGACGATCCCTACGCGATGGATGCCGCGTCGCTCCACGCCATCACCGCCAGCAACCTCTGGCTCGCCGAAGGGTGGAGTGGCTACGCGCTCGACATGACCGGCACGGAACCGCGCACCCTCATCACTTCGGCGATGGCCTCCACCAATCGCGCCAATTTCGCGATGAGCAACGGCACGGTGCGGCTGTGGTTCGCACCGGCGTGGACCAGCACATCGCTCGGCGGTGCCGGGCCGGAACAGTGGGCGACGCTCTTTGAACTCGGCCAGACGAATACTGTAACAAACCCGCTCTCGCTGGCGCTCATGATCGACCCGGATGGTACGCACATGGTGTTTCTCGTTCGGACGAATGGCAGCTATGTCCCGCTCCTGCGCGCGGAGATCGGCTGGTTCGAGGGCGAATGGCATCAGGTTGCGCTGGTGTACCACACCGCCGGAGTGGACGTGATGATTGACGATGTTTGGGCCGCATCCACCGCGGCGCTTCCACCGTGGCCGGGGCGAACGGTTTGGAGCGCGTCGGTGTTTTCTCTGGGCGGGGATCTGGCCGGCGAGAAACTGGCGCAAGGACAGTTGGATGAGGTTCACACCTTCGGCCACGCGCTAACGCCCGAGTATCTCGCCTGGACCTATCAGCAATTTTCACCCATCGCGGCATTGGGGCCAATTGCCGATCAAAGTTCAAGAGGACTCAGAGGCGGAGCACAGTTGCTATCACTGGACTCGCTGCCAGCGCCTCCGCCGTGTGAGAATTGCAGCACCAACGATCCCGGCCCGCCGCCGCCACCGCCGGTGCCGGGTTTCTCCATCACCAACGGGCTGCGGTTCGCACCCACGCCTTATCTGACGAATAACGGCACTGGCTATGTAACCTGGCTTCTTGGAACGAATGCCGGTGAGCGTTACGAGATTTATCAGACCACCAATCTGCTTGGCACGTCTCTTTGGGCCTCTGCATGGACGCGTGTGGCGACCGGCGGAGTGAGTTTCACTCTTTCCCATTCTACCAACGACGGCGCGACTGCGTTCTTTCGCGCTACCACTTACGTGGATGCGGATGGTGACGGTATTTCCGACGCCTACGAATACCTCGTAATGAGGACGACCAATTTGTGGGATTTCGATAGCGATGGCATTCCTGATTTCTGGGAAATGGCGCATGGACTGAACTACACGAACGCCACGGATGCGCTGGGCGATGTGGATGGTGACGGAATCAAAAACCTGGCGGAATACCAGTATGAAGCCGCACTGATCAACCCGGTGGAACCGCTCGGCCCGAGCAGCCGCCGCACGCCACTGGTGATTTCGGAGATCATGTATCATCCGACCAACGGTGGGACAGAGTTCATCGAAATCTACAACACGCATCACCTGCCGATAAAGCTGGATGGGTTCACGCTGGGGATTCCCCTCGATCCTGCCCGATTTTACGCCTTCACGAATACAACACTCGCACCGGGAACTTTCATTGCGATAACACCCACCACCAACATTTTAAGTTCCACCAAGCTCCAACTCCGCAATAATCGAGGCGCGGTCCTGCTCGAAGTGGAATTCTCCGACAACGCGCCGTGGCCGAAAGCGCCCGACGGCACCGGCCACTCGCTGGTTCTCTCGCGCCCCTCGTACGGCGAGAACGATGTGCGGGCGTGGTCGGCCAGCGCCCGCATCGGCGGATCGCCGGGCACGGCAGAGCCGATCATTCAGGATTTCAAAGCCGCCATTCGCATCAACGAGTTTCTCGCCAACCCCATTGGCACGAACGTGGATTACGTCGAACTGTACAACGCGGGCAGCGTGACGCAGGATATCTCCGGCTGGTTTCTTTCCAATGACGCGGACAGCCTGACGAATTTCGCCATCCCGCCGGGCACGCGGCTGCCGCCGCGCGGCTTCGTATCCTTCCTTCGTGACGCGCCCAACTCGTTTCATTTTCCAATTCCAAGCGCGGGCGGCTCGCTCTTTCTGACTGCGCCGGACTTAACCCGGGTGATCGATGCCATCGGATTCAAGGCGCAAGACTTGGGCGTTTCCATGGGACGGGTTCCTGACGGTGGAGCAGTCTTCCGCGAGCTTTCCAGTCAAACGCGGGGCGGCACCAATGCCCTGCCGTTAATACGCGATGTCGTGATCAGCGAGATCATGTATCATCCCATCTCAGGTCTTGATTCCCACGAATACGTCGAAGTGTTTAACCGAAGCACAAATGTAATAACCACCACGGGCTGGAGTTTCGACGGGATCAATTTCAGCTTCCCGACCTCGTCGTTTTACCTGTGGCCGACGAGTTGCGTGGTGATCGCTTACAGCACCAACACGCTGAAAAGCATGTACCCCGGACGGTTCACAATTCTTAATCCTGTGGTGGGCAATTTTGCTCAGAGCACATTGGCAAACGGAGGCCAACGGCTGGCGCTGAAGAATGCTTCTGGCGTCGTTATGGACGAAGTGATTTACAAGGACGGCGGGCAATGGGGCCGATGGTCCGACGGCGGCGGCGGCAGCCTGGAATTGATCAACCCGAATAGCGACCACCGCTTGGCGGCGAATTGGGCGGACAGCAACACCACCACCACTAGTGCATGGACCACGGTCACCTACACCGGACAGCTCATGGATGGAGACGGGAATCCAGCAAATGCGCTGGAGATCATGCTGACCGGTCCCGGCGAATGTTTGATTGACGACGTGGAAGTCAAGGCCGTGGGTGGAAACAACGTTGTTTCGAACGGTGGTTTTGAAAACGGAACGACCGGTTGGATTTTCGAGGGTGATCATGATCTTTCCACAGTCGAAACTAACGGCGCGTACAGCGGCACGCACGTTCTGCATGTGCGGGCTTCGAACCAAGGTGATTACCTTGGAAATCGTATTCAAACCGGCCTAAATTCGTCATTGTCTGTCGGGAGCACCGGTATGATTTCGGCGCGCGTGCGCTGGCTGTGCGGCACACCGGAAGTCGTTTTGCGGCTCAGGGGAAATTATCTCGAAGCGGTCGGACAGATGCCTCTGCCTCTGAACCTCGGCACGCCGGGGTTGATCAACAGCAGGGCTGTCACGAATGCGCCGCCCGTAATTTATGATGTTAACCACTTCCCAATCGTACCAGCAGCGAATGAACCGGTGATCGTTTCAGCACGCGCCAGCGACTTCAACGGGGTGACAAACCTCGTGCTGAAATATCGCATCGATCCGTTCACGACCAATGCGAACGTCACAATGAACGATGGGGGCACCAACGGCGACGCTTTTGCCCGAGACGGTCTTTTCAGTGCGATTATTCCCGGACAGGTCGCGGGGAAGCTGATCGCGTTTTACATCGAAGCCAGCGATTTGTTCGGCGCGACTTCGCGGTTTCCGAAACAAGAGTTCAAATATCCGGGAGACGTGCTAGGGCGGGAATGTTTGGTTCTTTGGGGCGATGCGCAGCCTTCCGGGAGCTTTGGCACGTATCGCATCTGGATGACGCAATCGAACATCAACGAGTGGGGCAGTCAGAACCGCGTGAAAATCCACAACGGAGCGCTCGACGCGACCTTCGTTTACGGAAACCATAGAGCCATCTACAACAGCGGGGCGAAGTATGGCGGGAGCCCCAATCGCTCGGGCGGGTACACTGGGCCGCTGGGCACAACCTGCAAATACGATCTCGAATTTCCAAAGGACGATCGGTTCTTGGGGGCGTCCGGCGTGTGGCTGGACGTGCAGAAGGATGACGGGACTCTCCAGGCGGAGGAGACGGCGAACTGGGTCGCTGATCGGCTCGGGTTGGCGTTCAACTACAGACGCTCCGTAAACCTCTATGTTAGGGGGCAAAAACGTGATCCTATTTTCAAAGACTCACAGCGGCCGGATTCCGATTTCTTTGAAGAATGGTATCCGGATGACTCGGACGGTGATCTGTTCAAGTTAGCCATCTGGTGGCCGTGCAGTTCTGTTTCGGTAAGTGGAACAGCCATTCATGCCACGATGGAAAAATTCCTCCGGCCCACTGCTGCGGGTGACGTGTTAAACGTGGCTCGCTATCGCTGGAACTGGCAGAAGCGGGCGGTGCAGAATAGCGCAAGTGATTACACGAGCCTGTCAAATCTCGTGGAAGCGGTTGCCAACCCTGCCGCCGCCAATTACGCGAGCAACTTGGATCAGACACTCGATTCCGAGCAGTGGATGCGAATCCTTGCCTTGAGACGGTTCGCGGGGGACGCCGATTCATACGGTTACGGACAAGGCCAGAACATGTATATGTATCGGTCCGAAACGAATCGTTGGCGTTTGCATTTGTTCGACATGGAATACGCCTTCTATGCCGCCGGATGGATTCCGACCGACCAGTCGTTGTTTGATGTTGCCTTTCCCACTGCTCCACCGGACCCCAAGGTGACCGATATCATTGCCCATCCACAATTCCGACGAGCCTTCTGGCGGGCGATGCAGGATTTGGTGAACGGGCCGTTTGCAAATGGCGATGTGGCAACCGTAATGAGTGGCAACAGAGCAATTCTCCTCGCGAATGGTGTCACACCCACCAAAGACTACACCGAAGCCTTGGCATGGATCGCGGATCGCCGGGCTTACGTGATCGAGCAACTGGTCGCTGTCGCCGCCCCATTTGCGATCACCAATAACAACGGGAATGATTTCACGAACACGGTCTCAAGCGTGACGCTGGGCGGCGCCGCGCCGGTGGAAGCGGCGTTCATCCGCATCAACAGCACCACGTCGAACGCTCCGGTCACCTGGGCAACGGTCACGAATTGGACGATCAGTGTCTCCCTCAACAACGGAGCGAACCCGCTGACCGTGCAGGGCTATGACCGCCTCGGCCAGACGCTGGGCGGCGCGTCCAGTTCCATCACCATCACCAAGCCATGAAAACGATACCTTTTCTCGCGTTGCTTCTAAGCGCTTTCACAACCGCCCACGCGCAGAACCTCTTGCAGCCGGTGTGGACGACGAACATCCACTCAACCGAATATGTGGCGTCGCTTGCCTTTTCAGGCGATTCCAAACGACTCGCGTCCGCAGCCATCGATGGCTACGTCAACGTGTGGTCAGTGACCACCAACGTGCCGGTACGATCGATCTACACTCGTAATGGCGGCTTTGGGTCCGTCGCTCTGAATTCCGACGGCTCACTCGTCGGCGCGGGTTCCGGCGATGCATCCCGCATGTGGAGCGTCAGCGACGGGAGAAGGTTATGGATCGCCGGTGAGTCCAGTGCGGATGACCTTGTTGAGGCCGTTGCCTTGTCTCCCAACGATCTTTGGTTTGCCGATGCCACTCGGAGCAGGCGCTATATCAATATCCGCAACATGCTCAGTGGCACGGGCGGTTTTCTTGAAGGCCACTCCGGCAGGGTTGTGAACCTCGTTTTCTCCCCGGACAGCACGAAGATCGCTTCGGCTTCGTTGGACGGTTCGGCCATTTTGTGGAATTTCCTGAGTGGCGCGACTTTTCAGAAACTGCTCCATCCCAACGCCGTCCGTTCGGTGGATTTTTCTCCCGACGGCAACGTCTTCGCCACCGGCTGCGACGACAACAGGGTGCGCCTGTGGAACGTGACCAACGGCACGCCGCTGCTCACCATCACCAACACGGGCGCGCTGGTGAAATTCCTTGGCGATGGCAGCTATTTGATGTCGCTGGAACCGGCGGTATCGCACCAATTCAAAATCTTCCGCGCCAGCGACGGCAAATACATGGGCGGCTACACGAACACCGACGCGCTCTGCTTCGCCGTCTCGCGCGATGGCCGCTACTTCGCTTTCGGCAATTCATCCGGCATAGTGACGCTGGCCTGGTCGCCATTGATCAACGAAGGCTTCACCCGCAAAGGTCGTCAGACCATCCTGCACTGGAGCGGCGGCAGCGGCTATTATCAGGTGCAACGGCGCAAGCGCGAGCGAGGCACGCACTGGCGCAACTGGCGTCAGCCGACCACCGCCACCAGCGCCCGCGTGAGCGATCGTCCCCACTTTGCCTACCGCGTCATCAGCCTGCCCCCGCCGCCGTGATCGTAACCACGCTGCGCCAAAGGCGCAGTGGAAGTAGTCTCGACAATTCGCGCCCTGTGCGGTTCTGCTAACAGCCGTGTTCCACACCGGTGTTGCTGCACGAGTTCTCGCATTCGCGAGCGTTTGCTTTGCGTTATCCATTTCTGCGCAGGATCGACTGAAAACAATGCCGGGCTACGAACGTTACGAGCGCATCAGTCGCGAATCGGCGAATGCAGTCACGAGCGGAGCGATCTCGGTCACTTGGAAGGACGAAGGGAAAGCGTTCGAGTATTCCTTCAGTGGAAAGCGCTTTCGTTACGACATTGCCACGCGGACACGCACGGAGTTATCGCGCACCAATTCAGCGGGCACGAACGCGCCTTCGCGCTCTGCCGAATCAAGCAGCGTCCGCCGGCGTGAGCGCGGCCCCGAACGCGGACGGCAATACACGAACGCGATTTCCCCGGATGCAAAATGGAAAGCCTTCTACCGCGACCACAACGTTTGGCTCGCGGACAGCAACGGCTCGAACGCCAGCGCGATCACGACGGAGGGCAGCGACAAGTCGCGCGTGAAGTTGGGCAGCGCGAGCTGGGTTTACGGCGAGGAGCTTTTCCAGAACACCGCCATGTGGTGGTCGAGCAACAGCCAGAAGCTGGCGTTCTATCGCTTCGATGAAAGCAAGGTGCCGGAATATTACCTCACGTTGGCGCACTCCAGCCTGTTCACGAAGCTCGACGCGGAACCCTACGTGAAAGCGGGCGGCACCAATCCCGTCGTGGATATTTTGATTTACGACCTCGCGACGAAGCAGACAACGCGCGTCGATGCGCGCGAACAACGTGCCCCCAGCGTCTCGCTGGGGAACACCGATCGCCAGCAGGATGCTGGCGGCACGTTTCGCGACGCCGTCGGCCACTATCTCTACGGCGTCTCGTGGACGCCGGATGGCGAGCTTTTGTTCCACCGAACCAATCGCCGCCAGAACGTGATGGAACTCGTGGCGGCTGATGCGAAGACGGGCGCGTGCCGCGTCATTGTGCGCGAAGAGTGGTCGCCAAGCTGGACCGAGAATGCACCCACGATGCGTTTTCTCAAAGACGGCAAACGCTTCATCTGGAGTTCCGAGCGCACCGGTTGGAAGAATTTTTATCTCTACGATCTCAGCGGAAAACTTCTCACACCGCTCACACGCCATGAGTTCGAGGTTGATGCCATCGTGAAGGTCGATGAAGCGCGCAGCCTGCTTTTCCACACCGCGCGCGACGGCGACAATCCGATGAAGCTGCAACTCCACCGCGTGTCGCTCGATGGCACTGGCGATGTGCGGCTCACCGATCCCGCATTTCATCACACTGCCGATGTCGCGCCTGATGGCAGGCATTTCATCGACGTGGCGCAAACGCATGACACGCCGCCGGCGTCGCGGCTCATGGATCGAGACGGAAAATTCATTTGCGAACTCGCGCGCAGCGACATGAAGAAGTTCGACGCGTTGAAGTTTAAGCGCGTCGAGCTGTTGAAGTTCAAAGCCGCTGATGGCGCGACGGATCTTTACGGGATGCTCCACTTTCCATCCGACTTCAATCCGCGGATCAAGCATCCGCTGCTCGTGAGTGTTTATGCCGGGCCGGCAACGACTGGTGCGCGCGAAACGTTCACCACGCCGAGCGCACTCACGGAGTTGGGTTTCCTCGTCGCAAGCTTCGATTCGCGCAGTGCGAGCGGACGCGGGAAGAAGTTCATCGACGCGATTTATCAGAAGCTTGGCACGGTCGAGATCGATGATCAGGCGGCGGGAGTTCGTGCGCTGACGCGGCGCATCTACGTGGATGCGAAGCGCGTCGGCATTCACGGCACTTCGTACGGCGGCACGGCGTCGGCGCTGTGTCTGATGCGGTATCCGGAAGTGTTTCGCGCGGCGTGCGCCTCGTCGGCTGTGATCGATTTCCGCAACTACGACTCCATCTATACCGAGCGCTACATGTGGCTGCCGCAGGAAAACAAATTGGGTTATGACAACGCCTCGCCGCTCACTTACGCGAAGAACATGCGCGGAGCGCTCATGTTGTTCTACGGCACGGCGGACAACAACGTGCATCCAGCCAACACGCTGCAGCTTGTGAAGGAACTGCAGCGGCTTGGCAAAAGCTTTGAACTGCAAGTCGGGCCTGACATCGGCCACGCGGCGGTGAACCGCGATCGCATGATGGAATTTTTTATTCAGAACTTAAGGAGATAACGTGAAGAAAACCCAAAACCCAAAACTCAAAATGCAAAGAAGCTTCAAGACCCAATCCCCAGCAGGATCCGTCGCCATCTACAGTTTGGATGCTTGGAGCCTGGTGCTTCTTTGGGTTTTGGGGTTTGGCGCTTGGGGTTTCGCACCTCGAACGTCCGCCGCCGTCATCGACAAAGACAAAGCGCTCGCCGCGCAAACGTTCTGGGACAATCGCGACTTCGACTGGTACAAGGCGAACATCCCGTTCTTTGACTGTCCCGACGCCGACATCGTCACGACTTACTACTACCGCTGGGAACTCGTGACGAAACACCTGACGTACGGTTCGCCCCAGACCGGCTACACGTTCACGGAGTTCATCGATCGCCCGGTCTGGAGCGGTGCGTATGGCGCGATCAGTTGTCCCGCCGGACATCAGCTTTACGAAGTGCGCTGGCTCGGGGATCGACGCATCGCGCAGGACTACGCGCGTTATTGGTTCCGCACCGAAGGCGCGCAGCCACGGCGTTACAGCACGTGGATCGCGGACGCGGTCTGGGCGACACATCTGGCGCAGGACGACGCGGCGTTCGCAAAGGATCTGCTCAGCGATCTCGTGACGAACTACGAAGGCTGGGAAAAGGCGCGTTTCGTTCCAGAGGTCGGGCTCTTCTGGCAAGTCGGCCACGATGATGGAATGGAATTCAACATCGCGAGCCGCCAGACGAAGAACATCTTCAACGGCGCACCGAGTTATCGCCCGTCCTTCAACGCATACATGTGGGCCGATGCGCAGGGCATTGCGCGCATCGCTGACCTCGCGAAAGACAAAGACACCGCGCAGAAGTTCCGCGCGAAGGCCGAGGCGCTGAAGGCGAAGATGCAGGACTGGCTCTGGGACTCGAAGCGCGAGTTTTTCCTCATCCGCTTCAAGAACGATGAGGAGTGCGATCCGAAGAACTGGCCGGGGCAGAAGATCAAAGCGAACACGTTGATATACGAAGATGGTCCGTTCGCCGGCAGCGCTGAAGGGCGCGAATTGATCGGCTATGTGCCGTGGCAATTCAACATGCTGGATGCCGGGCGTGGCTTCGAGAACGCGTGGAAGTTTCTGATGGATCCGAAATATTTTTACGCACCATTCGGCCCGAGTTTCGTCGGACGCAACGATCCGCTTTTCAAAATCAGCCCCACGTGCTGCTGGTGGAGCGGGCAATCGTGGCCTTACGCGAATGCGCAAACGCTCAAGGCGATGGCGAACCTGTTGCAGAGTTCCGACCAGAAATTTGTCACGCGCGATGACTACGCGAAGCTGCTTCACATCTACGCCGCCGCGCATCGCAAGAACGGAAAGCCGTACCTCGCCGAGGCGTGCAATCCCGACACCGGTTCATGGGATGGTCACGACGGCTACAACCACAGCGAGCATTACTTCCATTCGAGCTTCAACGACCTCGTCATCAGCGGCCTCGTCGGACTGAAGCCGCGCGCGGACGATGTGGTTGAGATTCAGCCGCTCGCGCCGGCGGACTGGGCCTTCTTCGCGTTGGATGACGTGCCGTATCACGGGCGCAAGCTAAGCATCGTGTGGGACAAGGACGGGAAGCACTACGGCAAGGGAGCGGGACTGCGCGTGATCGTGGACGGAAAGGAAATCGCTTTGCTGAATCAACTGGGAAAAATCATCGCGAAGTTGCCGGCCAAAACGGAGCGCGGACTGTTGAGTCCGCGCGGATCAGGCGCTCACCCCGCTGATCTGACGGTCCGCGCTCCGATGAATTTCGCCGTGAACAATGACGGCGATTACTTCCCGCGCATCACCGCTTCGTACACAGACCCGAAGACGCCGCTCTACAAGGTGAACGACGGGAATTACTGGTACACGCTGCACCCGCCGAATCGTTGGACGACGGACGGTTCGACCAACGCGAAAGACTGGTTGGAAATCGACTTCGGCACCACGCGCGTGATCGATACGCTGAAGCTGTACTTCCTCGATGATGGAACGAACATTGTCGCCCCTGAGCGGTATAGCGTCATGCTGTTCGACGACGGCGTGCCGACGACGCACGTGGCGCAAGATCGGCCGGAAGGTCACCGCGCGAACAGCGTGAAGTTTGCGCCCACGAAAGCTCAGAAGCTTCGCGTCATATTCACACACGCGAAGAGCGGGCGTACTGGTCTCAGTGAGATTGAAACGTGGGGGCGTACCGATGAAAACTACCAACCTGCGCCACCGCCAGCCGGGAACGTCGCATTGAAAGCAAAAGCCACCGCCTCATTCTCAGATCGCTTTGGCGGCGTGCCGCAGCTCGCGATCGACGGAAAGGTCGGATACCGCACCACGCCGGTGAACCGCTGGACGAGTTTCGGTTCAACTAATGAAACAGATTGGCTTGAACTCGACTTCCCGCAGCCGCAGGAGATTTCCCGTGTCGTGCTCTACATATTCGACGACCGCGGCGGCGTGCAGGCGCCGGCGGCTTATGCGCTCCAGACCTTGGCGAATGGCGAGTGGCACGACGCGCCGGGCCAGCAAAAGTCTCCCGTCACGCCCACGGGCAACAGCGCGAACGAAGTCACTTTCCCGCGCATCACGGTGGAGAAGTTGCGCATCGTCTTCACCCACAAAGGCAAAGCGCGCAGTGGCGTCAGCGAAGTGGAGCTGTGGCGCGAGTGAGATGCATAGAAATTCTGAACGCGCATGAATCGCCGGGAATTCGTTGGGGTCACGTCAGCCGCGGCGGTCCATTTCATAATCGCGGGTTGCGCGACGCGCTCGTCTCGTTCGGGATTTCAACTGGTGGAATCAACCATCCCGGAGTTCCAGGCCGCGATGCAGTCCGGCCGCGAATCCGCCGCGACCCTGACGCGAAAATATCTCGCCCGCATCGCCGCGCTCGACCGTGGCGGGCCGAAGCTCAATTCCGTCATCGAGCTGAATCCTGATGCACTCGCGATCGCGCGCGAACTCGATGCCGAGCGCAGAGCCAAAGGTCCGCGCGGTCCGTTGCACGGCATCCCGGTATTGTTGAAGGACAACATCGACACGCACGACCGGATGAAGACGACGGCGGGATCGCTTGCTCTTGTTGGGTCGCATCCGCTGCAAGATGCGACCGTCACGCGCAAGCTTCGCGAAGCCGGCGCGGTGATTCTCGGGAAGACGAACCTCAGCGAGTGGGCGAATTTTCGCGGCAACAAATCAACGAGCGGCTGGAGCGGTCGCGGCGGTCAGACGCGAAATCCTTACGCGCTCGATCGCAATCCTTCGGGATCGAGCAGCGGATCGGCGGCCGCCGTGGCGGCGAACTTGTGTTCGTTCGGCATCGGAACTGAGACGGATGGTTCGATCGTCTCGCCCTCCTCGCATTGCGGGATTGTCGGACTTAAGCCGACACTCGGACTGATCAGTCGCGCGGGGATCATCCCCATTGCGCACAGCCAGGATACTGCGGGCCCGATGGGACGGACCGTGACGGATGTGGCGATTGCCTTGGGTGCTCTTGTCGGGGAGGACGAGCGAGATGCAGCGACGCCCGAAAGCAAGGGGCGCACACACCGCGACTACACGGCATTCCTCGACAAGAACGGCCTGCGCGGAGCGCGCATCGGCGTGGCGCGAAAATTTTTCAGCACGAGCACGCGAGCGAACAGAGTGCTCGAATCGGTCCTCGAAACAATGAAGCAAGCCGGCGCGGAGTTGATCGATCCCGCGGACTTGCCGACGCACGGACAATTCGGAAGCGCAGAGCAGGAGGTGTTGCTCTACGAATTCAAAGCAGATTTGAACGCGTATCTCGCCTCGCTGGGACCGCAAGCCCCGGTGCATTCACTCGAGGAGGTTATTGCGTTCAATGAACGCAACGCCGCGAGGGAACTCGCGTTCTTCGGCCAGCAGACAATGATCGACGCGCAAAAAAAGGGGCCGCTCACCGAACAAAAATATCTCGACGCGCTCGCGAAAGCGAAGCGGCTCGCCGGAAAGGAAGGCATCGACGACGTGATGGATGAACATCGACTCGACGCGATCATGGCCCCGACTGCGGGTCCGGCAGGGCGCGTGGATTTTTTGTATGGCGATCGTGGCGAAGGCGGGAGTTCGAGCCCTGCCGCGGTGGCGGGCTACCCGAACATCACGGTGCCGGCGGGTTTTGTTTACGGATTGCCGTTGGGCATTTCATTCTTCGGCCGGGCGTGGAGCGAGCCGGTGTTGCTGAAACTCGCGTTCGCCTTCGAGCAACTGACGCGCGTTCGCAAGCCGCCGACGTTTCAACCGAGTATCACGTGGAGTGAGTTCCCTCTCGCGGCGCAGCACAAACCTTGAAACACTGCGCGGCATCCTATGGCTGACACCTCATCTCGAACCGCGCCGCTGCCGAAGGAACGGATGCCGCGGGGCGTGCCGTTCATCATCGGCAACGAAGCCGCAGAGCGCTTCAGCTATTACGGGATGCTTTCCATCCTCACCCTCTACCTCAGCCGCGGATTGCAGATGGGCGACACGCAGGGGAAGGAGGTCGTGCATCTCTTCGCGACCGCCGTTTATTTCCTGCCGCTCTTCGGCGCGTGGCTGGCGGACAAATGGCTGGGACGCTACTGGACGATTCTCATCATCTCGCTGTTCTATTGCGCTGGCCACGGCGCCCTCGCTGCGTTCGAGGGCAACCGTGCGGGTGTCTATCTCGGGCTCACGCTGATCGCCATCGGCGCGGGCGGAATCAAGCCGTGCGTGTCGGCGTTCGTCGGCGATCAATTTGGCGAGGGCAACGAGAAGGGGCTCACTCGCGTTTACGGCTGGTTTTACTGGTCGGTCAATTTCGGCGCGACGTTCGGCTTCGCGCTGATTCCGATGCTGCGCGACAAACACGGCTACAGTTGGGCCTTCGGCGTGCCGGGCATCGCCATGGCAGTGGCCACGTTCATCTTCTGGCTCGGCAGAAAGAAATACGTGCGGCAGCCGCCCGCGCGTGTGTCGCATCAGGCAGGAGTCATGTCCGTGCTCTGGTTCGCGTTTGGCAATCAGGGTAAACGGCAGCCCGGCCAGAAGTGGCTGGATGTGGCGTTGGCGAAATTCAGCACTGAAGAAGTGAATACTGTCCGCGCCGTGGGCCGCATCGTTCTCATCTTTCTCACCATCCCGGTGTTCTTCGCGCTCTACAATCAGGTGAACAGCACCTGGGTCTTGCAGGGCGAGAAGATGACGCCGTTCGACGTGTTCGGTTTCAAAGTGGACGGCGAACGGATGCAAGCCGTCGGCTCCATCCTCGTCATGATTTGGGTGCCGATTCTCACCTACCTCATTTACCCGCTGTGCGAAAAACTCGGGCTGCGTCCGACGCCCGTGCGACGCATGGCCGTGGGCATGGTGCTCGCGGGAGTCACCTACGTCATCTCCGGCTGGATGCAGGGCCGCATCGACGGAGGCGAGAAGTTGAGCCTCGCGTGGCAGTTGGTTCCCTACGTCGTGCTTGTCGCGGGCGAGGTGCTCGTCTCGGCCACGGGATTGGAGTTCGCTTTCGCCGAAGCCCCCAAGTCGATGCGCAGCACCATCATGAGCTTCTGGCTGCTCACCATCGCCGGTGGACATTTCCTCATCGCCGTCTTCACGGACCTCAACGCGCGCTTCGTGAAAGCCAGCGGCCCGATGGAACTCTACTTTTACGCCGGGCTGATGTTCGTGGTGAGCGTGATCTTCATGGGCATTGCGGCGTACGTGGGGCGGACGAAACACACGGCGCAGTCCTGAACGATGCGCATTGTCATCGAGCCGGCCGCGCCGGAACATCTCGCGGAGATCTCCGCCCTCGCCGTCGTCATCTGGCGCGCGCACTACCCGGGGATCATCACGCCCGCGCAAATCGAGTACATGCTCGAGCGCATGTATGCCCTTTCGATCCTCCGCGCTGAACTCGCCGGCGGCGTTCGGTTCGAGCGGGCCATCGTGGACGATGAACTGCGCGGCTTCGCCTCCATCGGCCCCACGGAAATCGCGACCGAATTCAAGCTGCACAAACTCTACGTGCATCCCGACTGGCAACGCCACGGCATCGGCGGCGCGTTGTTGAAGGAAGTTGAATCCACCGCCCGCGCGCGCGGCGCAACCACGCTGTTACTGAACGTGAACAAGCGAAACGAGATTGCGATCCGCGCCTACCACAAGCGCGGTTTCACTCTCCGCGACTCCATCGTCGCCGACATCGGCGGAGGCTTCGTGATGGATGATTACGTGATGGTGAAGCCGCTGTAGCCGCCAATGTGGGCGGCGGCACTGTTCACCACCGTGCGCCTCGACACCAGAAGCCGTCTACACTACTCTCCCCGCATGGTCACCTTGGTCGGACCATCGAAGCCCGCGCGTCGCGAGATTCCGCCGCGCCGCATCCCGCCGTTGGAGAACGGCGCGCACCTCACCGCAGCCGAATTTCTGCGTCGCTTCCAGGCCATGCCGGAAGTGAAGAAGGCCGAACTTATCAACGGAGTTGTTATTATGGCATCCTCCGTCCGACTCGATCAACACGGTGAACCCGATGGCCTGATTCAAGGCTGGCTTTGCAATTACTGCATCGCCACCCCCGGCGTGAAGCACGCCATCAATTCCACCACTCGCCTCAACCCCGACGACGTGCCCCAGCCCGACGGACTCCTGCGCCTCCTCCCGGAATGCGGCGGCCAATCCCGGCTCGATGAAAAGGGCTACCTGCAAGGCGCGCCCGAACTTGCCGTCGAGGTCGCCGCCAGCAGCGCCTCGCTCGACGCGCGCGAAAAGCTCGCCTCCTATCGCCGCGCCGGCGTCCGCGAGTACCTCATCTGGCGCACTGAGGATGAAGCGGTGGACTGGTTCGTTCTCGAAGAGGATGAATACCGCCCGCTCCCCGCCGCCGCCGACGGCCTCCTGCGCAGCCGCGCCTTCCCCGGCCTGTGGCTCGATCCGCAGGCCCTGCTCACTGGCGACGGCGCAAAGCTGATGGCGCAATTGCAGGAAGGATTGCAGAGCGCGGAGCACGGGACGTTTGCGGCGGAACTGCAAAAACGAATCAAGGTGTAGCGCCCTTCACCTTCCGCGACTCCCTTAATCACCGACATCGGCGGCGGCTTCGTGATGGATGACTACGTGATGGTGAAGTCCTTTTCGTCAGGGTCGCATTGACCTATAGAATTCAGACCGCTTAACTCGGTCATGCGCCGCTGGAAACTGCTTCTCGTCGCCGCCTTGGTTCTTTTCATCGCCCTGGCTGTCGCCCTGAATCCCAGTTCGCCCAAGGCTACTTTGTCGGATGGCTCCGTTCTGGAGGTCGTCGCGGTAACATTCGGCACAACCATATTTTTTCGGCGTCATCACGCTGGCGCGGCTGGCTGCGTGGCGTTACTCCCAATCGTTGGCGCAAGTTCATCACTCCTCCACAACCAACCAAGACGGCCAGTACGCCGAAGGATTGTGCCGTCATCTGGCTTCGCTGTTTCGATCCGCGCACCGGGACTTTCCGTTCTCTGGGCGGCTGGGATTGGCGCATTCTGGATCAGCATGGGTGCGCGTTTCCGGTGGCGGATTGGGTTCGATCCGGCCCCACCAATAACGCGCTCGCTTGGGTCGTGGCTGAAACTTACCCGCGTCGGCAGCCCACCTTTGAATTGTCGGGCCGTCTCAAGGAAGAAGCCGTTTCCTTGAAAATCCAAAACCCAAACCCGGTTCGTCCCGTGGAGTGGCGCCCCGAGCCCCTGCCCGCATCGCGGCGAATCGGTGAAGTGGAGATGTCGTTGACGAAGTTTGATGGAATGTTCCGATCGAATATTGTGCTCTCGTTTCGACCGCGGTTTGAATTCTCTCAGTCTGGACAAATCAGATCCAACGCCTACCGCGTGGACGCGCTGCTCATGGACGCAACCGGAAATCGCGCCCGACAGCTTTGCCCGTTCGAGCCGGCGTGGAAAATCGCCGCGACCATTTTTCCCAGTGCGTTTGCCGATTTTCCAGAAGAGCGAATCATCCATCTGGGCAAGGTGCGAACGCCGCACGCTGGCGAAGCAATGACCCTGGAATTAACGGAAGCGACGCGTACCTTGGGTGTCTTCTACGTGGGTTTTACAGGCCGAGGGCAATTCATACTTTCCAACACCGTGTGGGCCGCATCCAAACCCGTGGGCACGAACCAATATCTGGACTGGGGCAGTTCAGGAAACTCCTCCGACTTCCGACGAGGTTACTGGCAGCGTGAGATGAGAGTCTATCGCCCCACTCTTTGGCTCGTCTCCAGCAACGCCCCGGCGCTGGAAAACTATCTGGCGCGCGTGCGCGACGCGAAGGGACACATTTATCCTGATCGGAATGCTTCCATGAAATCGTCGGTCGAAGAGCGGATTTATTTTCGCAACTGCTTCTTCGCACTGCCTGACGATGCCGGAGAAATTGAACTGGAACTGTTTCCATTCCAGCCAGCGCGGGTCGAATTCCTCGTGACTCCTCCGATGTCAAGTGGCCGCACCAATCATTGAGTGGAGCATGCCAAGCAGGTTCGGCCTATTTGTCTTTCCCGTGTCAAGGCTTTCACTGAATGAGCTTCGCCCGCACCGGTTCCAGCAGATACTTCATCGGCACCGAGCCTTGCGTGAGCACGGCTTCGATGCCCAGCGTTTCAATACTCCTCGCTCATCTGCTTGTCGCCGTGCTCGGGATTGGGGATGAGCTTCTGGGCCTTGGGGTTCACGATGAAATCGAGGTAGTCCAGAGGAATTTGTCCGAGCAGATTGGGCACTTCGTCATCCACCTCCACGACCTCGAAGATTCCGTTGCGGCCCATCAGTTCCAATTTCACCGGCGAATACACCGCGCGGCGGCGCACCCCGTTGGTGGTCTTGGATTGCACTTCGCTTTCCCGGCGCAGGCCGAGCGCCTTTATCAAACCAGCCTGGAGATAAAGGAGCGTGGCTCCGGTATCCACCAAGGCATCCGCTTCCACCGTGCGCGGCTTGCCTTTGAGCACCTTCGCAGTGCGCAACACCAGGTCGCCCTGGTTGGTCAGTTTGATTTTGACGATGACTTTGCCCATGAACGAATTGTGCAAGCGGGCGTTGCGGGAGTCAACCGGGCGCACCCGTTGCTTCGACTACTACGGCTTCAACTTCGCCCTTACCAGCTCCGGCAGATACTTCACCGGCACGGAGCCTTGTGAGAGCACGGCCTCGTGATAACGGCCGAGGCTGAACTTGTCTCCGAGTTCGCGCTGAACGCCCGCCCGCAATCGCACCATCGCCATGCGACCGGTGAAGTAAGTGCTGAGCTGAACGGAACTCTGCTTCGCGCGCACGAGTTTCAGCCGCGCTTCCTGTTCGGATTGGAACGCGCCATCGACCATCAGCTTCATCGCGTCATCGTCGCTCATGTTCGCGCAATGCAGCTTGTGGTCGAGGATCGCGTTGCACACGGCGCGCAAATAAAACTTCAACTGCGTGAGCCGCAGCGCGAGGTCGCGTTCACCGTAACCCTGGTCGAGCATCATCTGCTCGGTGTAAACGGCCCAGCCCTCGACCATCACGCCGGAGCCGAGCACCCGGCGGATCAATGACGGCGTGCGCGCCGAGTATTCGAGTTGCACGTAGTGGCCCGGATACGCCTCGTGGATCGTGAGGATTTGCAGCATGTGCCGGTTGTATTCCTCAAGCAGACTTTGCACGCGCTTCGCGTCCCAATCCTTCGCGGGCGGGCTGATCGCATACATGCTCGGCGCGTCCGGATCGAGAGCAGGAGCGCCGTTCATGTAGGCGACCGAGTTGCCGCGCTGAAACTCCGGCATCTCGATGATCTGGCAGCGATCCGGCTCGGGCAGTCGGAGGATGTCCCGTTCGCGAATGAAATCCTTGATGCGGGCGACGGTCGTGCGCGCGTCGGCCACGAGTTGATTTGGCTCGCCGTGTTCCTTCGCGACAGCGCCGAGCACACGGGCGATCGTGGTGCGCTTGCCGTTTTCATCGGCCGACGGCAACGGCTCGTTCGCGAAGTACCGGCTCCAGAGCTGTCGCGCGATCACATACATGTCGCCGTGAACGCGCGTGAACTCGGCTTCGGCATCGCGCAGCAAGTCGTTTGCGGTCATGCCGGCGTCGAGCACGAGTTCAAGCTTCTTGCTGAATTTGCGTTTGCCGATGCGCCACTCCCCTGTCGCTTTCGGCATCAACTCCTTTTCGAGGAACTGCTGATACTCCTTCAGCACGGGAACAATCCGCGCCGCTTCCGCCTTCAGCACAGCCAACTGCGGCGTGTCGCCGACGAATTCAAAGATGTCGTTCTCGTAAAACCCGATCGAGCCCTTGTTCTGTCGCGCTGCTGTTTCGAGGACGGCCTTCGGCGGATGTTTCAAATTCTCTTTCGCCGCCGCGATCACGCTCGGGATGTGCTTCATGCGCACGATCGAATTCGCGACGTTCGTCTCCTTCGGCAGCCGCGATTGTGTCAACAGCAGGAACACACTGTCGCTGATGTACTCGTTGTAAACGCGCGGGTTCTCGGCGAATGGATTGGTGTTCTCCCGCAGCCAGATCGACGCCTGCAACTCGTGGTCGAAAATCTCGAAGTCGATCTGCTCATCGTGCGACAGCTTCGAGCGGTCGACATCTTTCCGCAGCTTCGCACGCGTGTCCTTCAGGTGCTGGAGCGATCGCTTCAGGGCGGCGGTCGAGAGATCATCCATCTTGTCGTCGAACCGGTGATCGCCGAGCGCGGTGGCCTCGGTGGGATGCATCGCGAAACGCTCGTCGAGATAATGGCGAAAGAAGGTTTCAAGCTGACTCGTATTTGATTGTTCAGCCGCTCCCAAAATGGAAGTGAACAGGCCAAACACAAAAAAGCAGGCGGGAAGTCGAATCTTTTTCATAAGCATTTCCAGAAATCACTTTGCGCGCAGCAAACTCTCCGGCAGCGCCATCAATTCACTCGTGGAACCGTCTGGCTTCCAAGCCACGCGCCCGTCCGGGAGAATCTTGCGCACAGTTCCGCACACCGAACCCTTGAGCGTGCGCACTCGGTCGCGGGGTTTGAAGTCCGCCAATTCAGCCAGCGCTGAGATGCCGCCAGAAAGAGACTCACGGTCCAGCACGCCGGCGACGTAGTGCGCCGCCAGCGAAGCTGCCTCGCGCCGGCGAGCCCGTGGAAACTCAGCAAACAAAGCGTCCGTCAACGTGCGGGCGATTTCAGCGAAGGAGTTGCCGTTGAAAAAAAGAAACGGCGCTTTGCGATGGAAGGAGCGGAGCCAGTCTAACGTTTCGAGGAGCGTGCGCTCCGTGGCGTGGCCTTGCCGCCACTCGGCTTCGCAGCTTTCGTGAGTTTCCGAATTCTTTCCGTGCTGCGCTCGACCTCCGCCGCAGAGTCTTTCGTTGAGGCGGACGACAGACTGCCAGTGCCAGTTTGCGAGAAAAGTGGCTCGGGTTTGTAGCGGTGCTGATTCGCCAGCGCCTCCTCCTCCACCATCTTGGGAGTCACCTGCGCCGCCAGATCGAACCTGAGTTTCATCTGCCATAGATTAACCCTGTGGCAGCCGTCGCAGCAAGCACGTCCGTGGCTCTTTGAAACTGTAAGCCGCAACTACGCATATCGATCTGGATTCAGAAGAGTGAGATCAAATGACGGCTTCTCACCAGAAATGATTTCGGACGCGAGCTTGCCCGTGATCGGACCGAGGCTCAGTCCCATCATGGCGTGGCCCGTGGCGATGGTGAGGTTCGAGAATTTCGCGGTGCGACCGAGATACGGCAGACCATCCGGAGAACATGGTCGCAACCCGCACCACGGTTTCACATCGGCAAAATCATCGGTGTTGAATGCGGGAAAATATTTCGGCACGGATTTGATGATGCCTTGCACGCGCACGGGATTGATCGCTTCGTTCAGCCCGGCGATTTCCATTGTGCCGCCGAAACGGAGTGAGCCATCCATCGGCGTGATGGCCATGCGTGCCTCCGTGAAGATCGAGCAAAGCTGCGGAAGCTGACGAGGTTTGGTGAGAGTCACGCTGTAGCCTTTGCCGGCTTGCATCGGCAGCTTCAGGTCGAGTTCATCTGTGAGTTGCGGCGACCAGGAGCCGGATGCGAGCACGACTTCATCGGCTTCTACTGGTCCCAAGGATGTCTCAACAGTTGCGATTCGCGGTTCGTGATTCGTGAAGCGACTCACGTCGGTACTCCAAAGAAACTTTACGCCGAGCGCGTCGCACTGCCGCTGCAGTCCCGCCATGAAACGATTCGGCGAGAGATGACAATCCTTTGGGAAGTAAACACCGCCCGTGACATCCATCGTCACGTCAGGGTCGAGCTTCGCGAGCGCCTTGGCGTCGAGCACTTCAGCGGGAACGCCGAGTCGATTGGCGTGCGCGGCGTATTTTGCTTCGTCATCGAGCCCGTGCTGTGTTTTGCAGAGCATCACGAGTCCGCGCTTCACGAGGCCGAAGTCGTTGTTGGGCAGCGCAGCAAGTTCCTCGAAACAGTCACGGCTGGCGAAACTCAGATCACGTAACAACGGTGCGCTGCGCTCGACGTGACCGGGTGTCGCCGCGCGCCAGAATTTCCAGGCCCAGCTCAGCAGCTCGGCATCGAGGCGCGGTTTGATGTAAAACGGCGACTCGGGATTCCACATCCACTTCAACCCAAGCGCGACCATGCCGGGCGCAGCGAGCGGCACAAAGTGGCTCGGCACAATCATGCCGGCGTTGCCGAATGAGCAGCCATCGCGCTGCTCGGGATTGCGATCTATGACGGTGACGCGATGCCCGCGGCGCGCGCAGTAATAGGCCACGGAAAGGCCAATCACTCCCGCGCCGATGACAACGATCCGTTTTGAATCCGGCTGGCTCATGATTTAGCGGCGCTGCAGCAGCACTGATTTGAGCTGCATCACTTCAGCCCCGGGTTTGGCGAGCGCTTGCACAGATAATGTGTTTGTTCCCCGCTCCAACGAGACCACACCCATCGGCAACTCGTGCCACTGCATTTCGTAAACTTCCTCGCGCGGCACACGATCAGGTGACGGCACTTGAACAACCGGTGCGGCGCGAATTGTCGTCTCGATCGAATTGGTACCGACTCTGATCGCCACCCTGGCGCCCGCATCGGCGGCGGAACACGAATACAGCAGCCTGACCTCGTAGCTGCCAGGCTGGACAACATCAATTCGCCAGTCCACCCGCGCAGTGGTGTTGGTCCAATCGACCAGCCACGCGTTGTTTGGATGTTTGCCGCTAAATTTCAGACCACCGGAGAATTCCGACTGCGGCACCGGCAACTCCGTCGGGTTCTCTTGGCTGTAGCCCACTGGAATCGGCGGCGGCCACGGCGACACCAACTCCGCCTTGATGCCGGTCCACCACTTCTCGTACGCGCTCACGAGTCGGCGCTTCTCGGCTGCGAACTCGGCGCTCGCATCGCGCTTTTGCTCGGGATCGTGCTGCATGTCGTAGAGTCCCCAACGGTTGCCTTCGTTCACGAGACGGAAGCGTTGCGTGCGCAATGAACCCGTCTTGTCGGAGCGCACATTCGCCAGGTGTTGCTGGAAAAGAATGCGATCGGGCCAGTGGTTGGTGCGGCCTTCGATCAATGGCACGAGCGATAAACCATCGATGGGATTGGCGATTGGCGATTGACGATTGACGCGGTCGTTGGAGTTGGTGACGACGCCGCAGAGATCCAGCACGGTCGGCAGCATGTCGATGTGCGCGGCGATTTCACGCACGATCCGCGGCTGTTTGAACTTCGCCGGCCAACTGATGAAGCACGGCACGCGGGAGCCGCCTTCGTGATACGTGCCTTTCACTCCGCGCATGCCGGCATTGTAGCGCGCGCCATTCGGGCCGTTGTCGGACATGAAGATCACGATCGTGTTCTCACGCAGCCCGAGCGTGTCGAGGCGAGAGAGAAGCCGGCCGATGTTCTCGTCCATGTTTTCCACCATGCCGTAAACGCTCGCGAGGAAATCACCCAGTCCCGCCCGCTTGTGCTTCTCGAAATAGCGATCGGGGCACTGGAACGGCGAGTGCGGCACGTTGTAAGCCACGTAGCAGAAGAACGGGCGTCCGCCGTTTGCGTCGATGAACTTCAGCGCCTCATCCGTGAGCACATCAGTGATGAAGCCGCGCGTCTTCTCCGGCTTGGAGCTTCGATCGAGCGTGGTGTCGAAGTAATTGTTCCAATGACCAAGATTGAATCCGAACACGTCGTCGAAGCCCTGGCCGCCCGGTGTGTAGGGAAAGTTTTCGCCGTTGTGCCACTTGCCGAAATAGCCGTTGCGATAGCCGGCGCCGCGCAACAGTTCGGCGATTGTGACCTCGTCGCTGCGCATCGTCTCCTCGCCGCGCGCAACCCCGCGCGCGCCCGTCCGCAGCGAATACCTGCCGGTGAGCAAGCTCGCGCGCGTCGGTGCGCACACCGGGCTGACGAAGAATCGTTCGAACTGAATGCCGTTGGTCGCAAGCCGATCCAGGTGCGGCGTGCTCACATGCGGGTTCCCGTGCAGCGACAAATCCCCGTAGCCCTGGTCATCCGAGATGATCAGAAGAACATTCGGACGGGGAACATCAGCGCCGCGAACCAGCACCACGCAGATAAGGAACACGAGGGACCAACCGATTTTCACAGCAACTCCTTTTCTCCCCAGACTTTCGGCGATCGAAAGTTTTTCGGCCGGGGCGCGGCCTTCGGCGGCACTTGTTGTTTGGCCAACGCCTCGTAGCGCGCCCGCAGTTCCTTGACCTTTGCAGGGTTCTTCGCGGCAAGGTCTTCCTTCTCAGACGGATCGTTCGCCAGGTTGAAGAGCTGCACTTGCTCACCTGAGTTCGCGGATGTTTTATCTGGCACCGCGCCTTCATCGTCCTCGACTTCACGCAATTGCCCGTTGAGCACGAGCTTCCAATCGCCGGCTCGAATCGCGCCGCGCGTCGGCGCTGCGTTGATCAGAATGGCGTCGTGCGGAGAAGCCGCGTTGCCAGCGACGCATGGCCAAAGATCGCGGCCGTCCACCGGCAACTTTTGTGCGAGCGAGGCGCCAGCGAGCTTCAACAGCGTGGGATACCAATCCACGATGTGCAGCGGCGCGGTGATCACGGTGTTCGAACGAATCTGTCCGGGCCAGTTAACAAACGCGCAAGTCTTCACACCGCCTTCGTAAACGGTTCCTTTGCCCGCGCGCAGCGGACCATTGCTCGTGAGCCGGCCGGGATTGGGGCCACCGTTGTCGCTGCTGAAAACGATCACCGTGTTCGTGCGCCACCCGCGCGCATCGAGGGCAGCCGCAATCTCGCCGTTCGAGTCATCCATCGCCGCGATCATGC
>JBBRBM010000008.1:0-62195 GCA_038205745.1 Verrucomicrobiota bacterium
CGGCCCCCCCCCGCCCCCGGGCCGCCCGGGGTGGGGTTTTCCGTTTTACTCAACACCCGCCGGCACGGCCAGTGGACAGTCACAGGCGGGACGCCTGCGCCACTAACTGCACACTAACTGCACGCTGTTGACTCATCACGCAGTGTTCGCGACGCTCGCCACCGCATGAAATCCCGTTGGTGTTTGTTCGCTGCATTTGTCGTATCGGCGCGTGTGTTTGCCGCCGATTCCATTCCCGACTTGCACGAGGTCGTGCGCGCCGTGGATGCCGATCAAAGCACGGTTGATCGCGCCTACGATTTGCGCTGGGCGTCCGCGACGTTTGATCGCAAGGAACAATTGTATCGCGACTGGCTGAAGAATTTGACCGTCACGAATTTCGACGCACTCGCGCAGCAGGGCAAAGTAGATTACGTGCTGCTCCGTAACGATCTCAGTTCGAGCATCGACCGCATTTCGCTGCAGCGCACGAGGCTCCAGGAGATGGACGAACTGCTGGCCTTCCGCGACATCATCAACGAACTGGAACACGCGCGCGGGCAAATGCGCGCAGTCGATGGCCAGGCCGCCGCATCGAAAGTTTCCGATCTCGCCGAGCAGGTGAAGAAATTCAAAGAGCGCGTCGAGAAGGGAAAAAAGGACAAACCGAAAGACACCAACGAAATCGCCAAGGCCAAGTCCGACGACAGCGAGAAAGCCGAGAAGAAGAAGTCCGAAGTTCAACCACTCAAAGTCTCCCCTGCCCTCGCGCGCCGCACCGCCAATGCGATCGGCGACCTTCGAAACGCGTTGAAGAACTGGTTTTCCTTCTACGACGGCTACCAACCCGATTTTTCCTGGTGGCTGAAAAAACCTTACGAGGAAGCGAACTCCGCGCTCGAGGGCTACGCGAAGTATCTCAAGGAAGAAGTTGCCGAGTTGAAAGGCAAGGACGAAGACCCGCTGCTTGGTGACGCGATTGGCCGCGACGCACTGATTCACGACATTGCCGCCGAGTTGTTGCCCTACACGCCCGAGGAGTTGATCGCGATTGGCGAGCGCGAGTTCGCGTGGTGCGAGGCCGAGATGAAGAAAGCCGCGCAGCAGATGGGCTTCGATGACTGGAAGAAAGCGCTCGCGAAGGTGAAGTCAAACTTCGTCCCGCCCGGCAAGCAGGAAGAAACCGTGGCCGGATTCGCGCGCGACGCCATTGAGTTTGTGAAGACTCGCGATCTCGTCACTGTGCCGCCGCTGTGCGAGGACGTGTGGCGCCTCACGATGGCGTCGCCCGAAACACAGAAGTCGATCCCTTACGTCGCATACGGCGGCGGCTCCATCATCGTCGCCTACGCGAAGGACGAGATGAAACACGATGACAAGCTGATGTCGATGCGCGGGAACAATCGAAACTTCACGCGCATCACCACGGCGCACGAATTGATTCCCGGCCATCACCTCCAGGCGTTCAACGCAGCAAGACACCGCGATTACCGGCGTAGTTTCTCCACGCCGTTCTTCGTCGAAGGCTGGGCGCTCTACTGGGAGATGCGATTGTGGGATTTGAATTACGCGACGACGCCGGAAGACCGCATCGGCATGCTTTTCTGGCGAATGCACCGCGGTGCACGGATCATCGTGAGTCTGAAATTTCATCTCGGCCAAATGCAGCCGAAGGAGATGGTGGACTTTCTCGTCGATCGTGTTGGCCACGAAAAGTTGGGCGCGACGAGCGAGGTGCGCCGTTTCATTGCGGGCGATTACTCACCGCTTTACCAATGCGGCTACATGATCGGCGGCAAACAATTGTACGCGTTGCACAAGGAGATCGTCGGCGCTGGAAAGATGAGCGAGCGCGAATTCCACGACACCGTTCTCACCTACGGTCCCATCCCGGTGGAGATGATTCGCGCCGGCATGTTGAACCTGCCGCTCTCGCGCGAGACGAAGAGCACATGGAGATTTGCGGACAATTGAAGCCATGCTGAACCAATTCCTCATCGTAATCACAATCGCTGCGACGCTCGCGGCGACCGCAGCCGACTGGCCCGAATTTCGCGGCCCGACTGGACAAGGCATTTCTACTGCGCGCCAACTGCCGAAGGAGTGGGATCAAACCAAGAACGTCGCGTGGAAGATCGAGATTCCCGGCGGCGGTTGGTCATCGCCGATTCTGTATCGCGGAAAGATTTACCTGACCACGGCGGTCGCTGACGCCGGCAAGCTTTCATTGCGCGCGCTCGGTCTTGAGGCGAGCAGCGGTAAAATTGCTTGGAACACAGAAGTGCTCACCGCGACTACAGTCGCCAAGCACGACAAGAACACACACGCGTCGCCCACGCCGATTGCTGAAGGTGAGCGCCTCTATGTTCACTTCGGCCAATACGGGACCGCGGCGCTCGATCTGGCCGGCAAGGTTGTGTGGCGCAACACCGACTTCAAATACTCGCCCGTGCATGGCAACGGCGGCTCGCCGGCAATCGTGGGCGACGCGTTAATCTTCGGCTGCGACGCGGCGAGCAATCCGTTCATCGTGGCGCTGAACAAGGCCACGGGCGTGCTGCTCTGGCGCAAGCCACGTGAAACGGACGCAAGCCGCAAATTCACCTTCAGCACGCCGCTTGCGATCGAAGTGAAAGGCAGGACGCAGTTGATCAGCCAGTCGAGCGGAGCAGTCATCGCTTATGACCCGAAGGATGGGCGTGAGATTTGGCGCGTGCGCTATGGACAAGGATACTCCGTCGTGCCGCGGCCAGTGTTCGGGCTCGGACTTCTCTTCATCGCCACTGGTTTCGATCGCCCGAACATGCTGGCGATTCGGCCCGACGGCTCGGGCGACGTGACGGACACGCAGGTCGCGTGGACGATTTCGAAAGGCGCACCGCTCACACCTTCGCCCCTGCTGATTGGCGACGAGCTTTACTTCATCTCCGACGCTGGAGTGATGAGTTGTGTCGATGCGAAAAGCGGAACTGTTCATTGGCAGGAACGCATCGGCGGGAACTTCAGCACATCGCCCGTTTTCGCTGACGGAAAGATTTTCGTGCAGAGCGAAGCCGGGGTGACATCCATCGTGAAGGCGAGCAAGACCTTCGAGGTGCTTGCGAAAAATGATCTCAAGGAACGCACGCTCGCCTCCTGGGCCGTGGACGATGGCGCACTTTTCATCCGCACCGAGAAGAACCTCTATCGCATCGAGAACTCGCGCTGACGCGGACAGCGCCAGAGGAATAGTGCATACCATTCGTTGACAATCCGGCTTCCCGGGCACAGGAAAGACTGAACCGATAAGGTGCGTATGAAGAAGTTATTGATTACCGGAGTTTCATGCGCGTTCGCATTCTGCGCCGCGTACATCATCGCCTCCCGACAGACCACGGCCCGGCACGCCGCTGAACTGGCGCAACAACAGAGCGCATGGCAGGCGGAAAAGGCCGCCCTGGAAAGCGCCCTCGATGAAGCGCGAAATCGCCCGCAGGTTGCGGCTTTGGTCCCACCGCCGTCAGCAGCGAGCATCGTCACGGTTCAGGTAAAGACTTCGCCGCAAGACCTCATCGCACGACTGCGCAACGCGAAGTTCACGCCCGGCGCGGGACAGATTCGCGTCATGCGTCAGGTGATTCACGATTTCGATGAGTTGATTGCCGCGGGCCCTGCCGCACTGCCGGTCATTCGCGACTACCTCAGCAAGAACGAAGACGTGGAGTTCAACACGTCAACCAACAGCCGCGGCTACCGTGACGTGCCGCTGGAATTTCTCGTGCCGCCTTCGTTGCGCTTCGGCCTCTTCGACGTGGTGAAGCAGATCGGCGGATCCGACGCTGAAAAAATTCTGGCTGACACATTGAACGCGAGCGGACGCGCCATAGAGATCACATGGCTCGCGCGAGCCTTGCAGGAGATTGCGCCGGACAAATATCGCGATGCTGCACTGCTCGCCGCTCGCGGAGTGCTCGAACGCGCCACGGATTTGAAGCCCGGCAACAGTGATCGCGACCAGGCGTTCAAGGTGCTCACGATGTTTAACGACGGGAGTTACGTTGCGACCGCGCAATCGCAACTTATTCGCGCCGATGGCCAGGTGGACAATGCGGCGTTGAAATATTTGCTGCAAACACTGGGCCCGCAGGCCGTGTCGGTCGCAGCGCAGCTTTACGACGACCCGCGCATCACCGATCCGCAGAAGAAGGAGCCGTTCGCCCGCGTGGCGTTGAACTACGTCGGCGCTGACGCGGCGGCGAATGCCTTCTACGTCAAAGCCATCAACGATCCCGGCCTCTCCAACGATCAACGCAGAAACCTGATCGAAGACTTGAACCAGGACGGATTCATCGACCGCAAGAACCTCAACGCCGCGCGCGATCTCCCGCCGATCGACAATCGGCTGTCCATCATTCAACAACTCGCGCCAAACACTACTGACCCGGTGAACGCAGCAGCGCTCAAGGAAGCGTACAAAGATCTGGTCAAGATGCGCATGCGCGTGACGCAGCCTCCGGTCCAATAGCGAACCTTTCCCCGTTGCACGCAAAGGTTGGGCGGCCGGTCGTCGTCAGCCCGCCGGGCAGGGCCATTCCATCATCCCACGCCCCGGCGCGGTGAGAATTCCGCGGCACACGACGGTTCACGCGAACCTGGTTCTTGAGGAATTCTCGCTACTTAAGTTCCCCGTGCAAATCGCCGATGGGCTTCAGCAGGGAGGGACGCACGTTAGGAGTTTGGGTTAATGGCTCGTTCGGGAAACCGGGCGAGCCAGATTTTTTTCCGCTCAGCGCCGAGGAGTCCGGGGAAGAAATTGGCTGTCCGACATGGATTCGAACCATGACAATGTCCTCCAAAGGGACATGTGCTACCATTACACCATCGGACAAGCGCGGCAGAACTTATTCCCCGTCCTCCCGGGTGCAAAGAAAATTTTGCCTTCTCTTGATTCAACTTCCGGCGCGCATAAGATTTCCCCCCATGGTTTCCAAGACGGTTTGTTTCCTTGCGCTCGGAGCTTGTCTGATCGCGACTTTTTCCCGCGCGGGTGAATACACCACCGGGCTCTCCAACGCGTCTCCCGCGAAAGTCGCGCCGGCTTCCGATGAAGGCGAGCGTGCGATGAAGCGCTTCCGCTTGCAGCCCGGGATGAAGGCGGAGCTGTTCGCCGCCGAACCGATGCTCGCGAATCCAGTCGCCTTTTGCATCGACGAGCACGGGCGCTTCTACGTGGCGGAAACGTTTCGTCTGCACGACGGAGTGACGGATATTCGCGGGCACATGAGCTGGCTCGACGAAGAACTCGCCAGCACCTCGGTCGGAGAACGCGTGCGTTACATGACCGAGCATGAAGGCGATCGGATCAGCAACTACACCCGATCCTCCGATCGCGTGCGCATGATTCAAGACACGGATGGCGACGGCAAGGCCGACAGGTCCACCGTCTTCGCCAGCGGATTCAATGACGTCGCCGATGGCATCGGTGCTGGACTGCTCGCGCGTCGCGGCAGTCTTTACTACGCGAACATTCCGAACCTTTGGATGCTCCGCGACGGGAATCACGACGGCGTTTCCGATTCACGCCGGGCGATGCTGACGGGCTTTGGCGTGCGCGTGGGATTTCTTGGGCACGACCTGCACGGCTTGCGCATGGGACCGGATGGGAAGCTCTATTTCAGCGTTGGTGATCGCGGCGCGCACGTGGTGAACAAGGAACGGAAGCTCATCGCGAATCACGAGGAAGGTGTCGTCTATCGTTGCGACACCGACGGCTCGAATCTCGAAATCTTCGCACGCGGACTGCGCAACCCCCAGGAGCTCGCCTTCGACGAATTCGGAAACCTTTGGACCGGCGATAACAATTCCGACGGCGGCGACCCGGCGCGCTGGGTTTACGTGGTCGAAGATGGCGACAGCGGATGGCGCATTGGATATCAATTTCTCAACAGCCCTTCGCGCGGCGTGTGGCTGAGCGAGCGGATGTGTTATCCGCAATGGGACGGCCAGGCCGCGTTCATCGTTCCGCCGATCGCCAACATCGGCAATGGCCCGTCCGGCCTGACGTATTATCCCGGCACGGGTTTGTCGCCGCGCTACGCGAATCATTTCTTCCTCGCAGACTTTCGCGGCACCACGGGCAGCGGTGTTCATTCGTTTGGCGTGAAGCCGCACGGCGCATCCTTCGAAGTGGTGGACCGTCACGACTTCGTCTGGGAGGTGCTCGTGACGGATTGCGAATTCGGCTACGACGGAAACTTCTATCTCAGCGATTGGGTTGAAGGCTGGAACAAGACCGGCAAGGGCCGCATCTACCGCATCACCGACAAGGAGAACGTGAAGAGCCGCGCCGTGGCACAAACCAAAGAACTCTTTGCGCGCGGGATCCACACGATGCCAGTGCTCGCGATGGTTCCGCTGCTCTCCCACGTCGACATGCGCGTGCGGCAGGAAGCGCAATTCGCGATTGTCGAGAACGGACCCGCCACAGCGGCGCGCACGCTCACTGAAGTCTTGCGCAGCAGCACCAATCGTTTCGCGCGCATCCATTCGGTCTGGGGTCTCGGTCAGATCTCGTACAAGTCCGCGCTCGCCACGGAGACACTGAATCGCGCACTGCTCGATCACGACGCGGAAGTGCGCGCGCAGTCGGCCAAAGTCCTTGGCGATTCTCGCCGGGGCGATCTCGTTCAACTTGCCCATCTGACAATGGACGAGAATCCGCGCGTGCGATTTTTCGCCGCGCAAGCGATCGGCAAGGCATCGCAGGCTGTGGGGCTCAAGGCATTGTTCGGTGTGCTGCGCGAAAACGCTGATCGTGATCCCTTCCTGCGCCATGCGGCGGCTTCAGCCATCGGTAACATCTTGCGCAACACAAATGCCGAGCCGCTGACGGTGATCGCGGAAAAGTTCCGCGCAGTGAACGAAGCCAGCATGGATGAATCGGACGCCGTGCGCATGGGCGTAATGCTCGCGCTGCGGCACGTCGAATCCTCCTCCGTGGCGCAATTCCTCCACGACGCCAATCCCCGCATCGTCGCGGAAGCGGCGCGCGCGATTAACGACCTCCCGATCAAGGACGCTCTCCCGGCACTCGCTGACTTGATCGAGGACGCGGACAAAATTCTGGCGTTCCCAGCCGGCGACGCCGATCACCCCGGTCCGCGTGATGCCGTGTTGCGGCGCGTGTTGAACGCCAACTTCCGCGTCGGTGAATCGAACAATGCGTTCGCGCTGGCGAGCTTTGCCGCCACGTCCAAGGCGCCGGACAACTTCCGTGCGCAAGCGGTCAACATGCTGGGCGATTGGGTCAAGCCATCGGGCCGTGATCGCATCACCGGGCTTTGGCGGCCGCTTTCCGTTCGTGATCGCGACGACGCGGGCGGGGCCTTGCAGCCCTTTGTCGGTGAATTGCGGAAGAGCAATGCGAACGCGATCAAGCTGGCCGCGACGCGCGTTGCCGGCATTTTGAACATTACGGGCGTGGCGTTCGATGCATTGGAAGCGGTCAAAGACAAAACCGCCGCCGCCAATGTCCGTATCGAGGCATTGCGTTCGCTCGCACAACACCACGACGAGCGCCTCGCTGAAGCCGTGAACTTCGCGCTGGCGGATGAGAACGAGCAGGTGCGACGAGCCGCCACCAGCATCTACGCTCAAATCGAGCCCGATGAAGCACTCGCGCAACTCAGCAAGGTGCTGGGCAACGGCACCACCGCGGAAAAGCAAAACGCATTCGCCACCCTGGGAACCATGAATAGCGCCACCGCGGACGCGATCATTGGCAACTGGTTGAACAAACTTCTGGCCAACAACGTTCCGCCGGAGCTGCAGCTCGACCTGCTCGATGCCGCGGCCAAGCGGACAAACGCGATCGTGAAGGATGAGTTGGAGAAGTTCGAGCGCGTGCGTCCCGGCAAAGACGATTTGCGCGCCTATCGCGAGTGCCTCGTCGGCGGCAACGCGGAAGAGGGCAGGCTGATTTTCTTCGAACGACCGGAAGCTTCGTGCGTGAAATGTCATAAGTTCGGGGGCGAAGGCGGAGAAGTCGGCCCCGAGCTGACGGGTGTCGGCGGGCGCAAGGACCGCGAATACATTCTCGAATCGGTCACTTATCCGAACAAACAGATCGCGGCTGGATTCGAGAACGTCATCGTGACGCTGAACAATGGGACGACTTACGCAGGCCTAATCAAGAGCGAGAACAAGGACACCCTGGAAATCAATTCACCGGAGGACGGTGTGGTGCGCGCGAGGAAAAGCGACATCGAGCGTCGCGACCGCGGCTTGTCAGGAATGCCCGAGGAATTGCGCCAGGTGCTGAGCAAACAGGATTTGCGAAATCTCGTGGAGTTTCTCGGCACGTCGAAAGACGCAACCAAAACACCGGCCATGACCGCGCCGCCGGCGACGATTGCAAGCCCGGCCACTCCAAGTCCCGCCACTGTTGTCCCGGCTCCGTCCGCAGCAACAGCACCTGCAAGCGAGCAAGGCGGCGGACGATTAAGTGCGGAGCAGGAAGCGCAGCGCAAGTTGCGAGAGACGTTGTATCCGACAACCTCAGGCCCATTCACAGCACCAGCGCCAGCCCCGCAGAAGAAGCCAGCGCCGGCAGAATAGAAGCGTTTTCATTGGGGGCCGGTCGCGCTGCGACGAGTTCCACCTTGGGTTTGCACCGGCAAACTTCGGGCCGTTCCGTTGACTTGCGCGGATGCGCTGCTTTAGCTTGCGGCGCATGGCCTTGGGGTCGATTTCCAGATGGGCGAGAATCCGCACTGCGGCGGACAACTTTTTCCATGAGAAGGGAATTGAGTCCGGAGAATCGTTCGGACGTTCGCGCCTGCATCGTTTTGCGCATTTCTGGCTGCTCGTCGGCAAGACCTTCGTTCGCAATCGTTGCCCGGTACGCGCATCGGCGCTCGCTTATACGACGCTGCTCGCGCTGGTGCCGCTGCTGGCGGTCGTGGTGAGCATCACCACCAGCGTGCTGAAGTCGCGCGGCGAGGCGGAGATTCAGCAATTGGTGGATCGGATGATCGATTACGCGGCACCTACACTGGACCTCGAACCGCGCGCAGCGGACAGCGACGAGCCATCGGGCCGGGAGAAGGTCGTGAAGCAAATCAACGGCTTCATCCAGAACATCAACAGCGGCACGCTCTCGCTCACGGCGGGACTTGCGCTTTTGTTCGTCGGCATCTCGTTGCTGCGCACCATTGAGGCGGCGTTCAACGACATCTGGGGGGTCACCAAGAATCGCGGCTGGTTCAAGAGCATTGTTTACTACTGGGCCGCGATCACGCTCGGGCCGATTTTGATCGTGGGCACGATCGCGCTCACCACCGGGCCGCATCTGGCGCGCACTCAGGCATTGCTGGGCACCGTTCCGTTTCTTGGGAATGTGTTCTTTCGCGTGACGCCGTTCGTGGTGTTGAGCCTGGGCTTCGCGGCGTTTTACGCAGCGATGCCGAACACACGCGTTCATTGGAAAGCGGCGCTCGTAGGCGGAACCATTGGTGGCTGCCTGTGGCAGTTGAACAACATGTTCAACGTCATCTACGTCTCGCGCGCGGTGAGCTACACGAACATTTACGGAAGCCTCGGCATCCTGCCGCTCTTCCTCGTGGGCATGTATTTCTCGTGGCTCATCATGCTCCTTGGCGCGCAGGTGGCGTATGCATTCCAAAATCGCGCGGCATACATTCAGGAACGCCAGGCCGAGAGCGTCAATCAGCGAGGACGTGAATTCATCGCGCTGCGATTGATGACGCACATTTCGCGCAACTTCCTCGCCGGCGCGCCGCCTTTGTCCGGCGTGGAACTTTCCAAACAACTCACCATTCCAAGCCAGCTCGCGCAGAAGGTTCTCGGCACGCTCGTGCAAGGCGGAATACTCGTCGAGGTGGCCGACTCCGACACACGATTCAGCCCCGGCCGCCCGCTCGATCGCATCAGCGCTTACGAAGTGATTGGCGCGTTGCGCGGAGGCAACGGCAACGAACTGGCGACGAGCGATGACGAATCGCGACTGCTGGTGCGCTCGGAATTCGAACGCATGATCATGGCCGAGCGCGAAGCCGGCGACGCCATCACGATGCAGTCGCTGGCGGAGTTGACGGCGAAGCAGGTGGGGAACGGCTCACGTGCCGCATTGGAAGCGGGAGTTCCGGCTGGCAGCGAGAAACTGTAAAATCAACGTATCAAAGTACCTTTAGGATGTCCTTCTTAACTAAAAAGCGACTTGTCGTCCTTTCTGTCGTCGTCATCGCCATAGTCACGGCCATTCCGCTATTTCGGAGCGCGTTCCTTCACTTGTTCCCATCGCGCGCTTTTACTTCATTGACTGGCAAACCGTTGCCGTCCGGTCTGCAAGCAACGCGATATACAAGTGAGTTCACTGAAACGTGCGGAAAGGAAGGGCAGAATCCTTCTCTGTATTCTCGACGATGTGATAATTGGCTAATGGGGCTCGGTTAATTTGAGTTATTTTTAAACGCATGACCATCGGAGTCCCAAAAGAAATCAAGCAACAGGAGTTCCGCGTAGCGCTGTCATGGGTGGCACGGGCCACTGGCCCGTGTCGTCCGGCCACTGGCCGGACGAAATGGAGAGCAGCGGTAGAAAGCGAAGATGCAACGAATGTTCTCAGCCGTTCCCCGTTCCGAGCGGCACGTTGCCGCTCGGCACAGGCGAGTCGCCTGTGCTACCCACATCGCGGTGCGAACAAATCTGAGTTGATGCCATGACCATCGGAGTTCCAAAAGAAATCAAGCAACAGGAGTTCCGCGTGGCGCTCCCGCCGTCGGGTGCGTACCAACTAGTTCGCGCGGGGCATCGCGTAATCGTGGAGAAGAACGCTGGCGCGGGCGCTGGATTTCCCGACGACGGCTACGTGCAAGCAGGCGCGACGATCGTTGATTCACACGAAGCGGTTTTCGCGGAAGCGGAGCTGATCGTGAAAGTGAAGGAGCCGCAGCCAAGCGAGTATCCCCTGCTCCGCCGCGGCCAGATTCTTTTCACCTACCTGCATCTCGCCGCGAGCCGTGAACTGACCGAAGCGCTGATGAAGTCCGGCGTGACGGCGCTGGCGTACGAAACGATCGAGGTAAATCGACGATTGCCGCTGCTCGAACCAATGAGCGAGATCGCGGGGCGCATGTCGATTCTCGTCGGCGGATATTTTCTCGCGAAGCATTGCGGCGGCAGCGGCACGTTGCTCGGCGGTGTGCCGGGTGTGTTGCCGGGGCGCGTGGTCGTGATCGGCGGCGGCGCGGCGGGCGTGAACGCGGCACGCATGGCGCAGGGACTCGGCGCGGACGTGACGATCCTCGAAGTGGATCTGGAGCGCTTGCGTTTCCTCGACATCACACTTCACACTGCGCACACGCTTTACTCGAACGAAGCGCACCTGATGGATTTGTTGCCCCAAGTTGATTTGCTCATCGGTGCCGTGCTCCTGCCCGGAGCGAAAGCGCCAAAGCTGATCAAACGCGACATGCTCCGCCGCATGAGGCCGGGCAGCGTGCTGGTGGACATCGCGATCGATCAGGGCGGCTGCGCCGAAACTTCGCGGCCCACCACCCATCACGATCCCGTGTACGTCGAGGAAGGCGTGATCCATTACTGCGTGGCGAACATGCCCGCCGCCTACGCACGCACGGCGACACAAGCGCTCACCAACGTCACGTATCGCTACATCGAAATGATCGCCGATGCGGGACTCGGCGAAGCGTGCCGGCGCAATCCAAGTTTGCGCGGCGGCATCAACATCATGGACGGCCACGTGACGCACAAAGCCGTGGCAGACGCGCACGGGTTGCCGTTCGTGGAGCCAAGCTGCGGCGCGTGAGAACCCTTCACCTCTATCTCACGCGCCAGGTTCTCGCCTCGTTGCTGCTCACCGTCGCAGTTTTCACCTTCGTGTTATTGCTGGGGAATGTGTTGAAGGAAATCCTCGGCCTGCTGGTGAATCGCCAGGCATCGCTGTGGATGGTGCTGCAAGCGGTCGGGTTGTTGATCCCTTACGTCCTGGCCTTCGCGCTGCCGATGGGAATGCTCACGGCCACTCTGCTCGTCTTCGGCCGTTTAAGTGCGGACAACGAGCTCACCGCCCTGCGTGCGAGCGGCATCAGTTTGCTTTCACTCATTACGCCGGTGCTGGTGCTCAGTGTTTTGCTGAGCGGCCTTTGCGCGGCGGTGAACTTGTATTGGGCGCCGCAATGCCGGGTGGCTTACAAACAATTGCTCTACAAAGTGGGCGTGGAACGACTGCACGAGTTCCTGCCGGAGCGCACTTTCATCCGCGATTTTGACCGGTTCATCGCTTACTTCGGCAAAGTGGATGGAAGCGATCTTCACGACATCGTCCTTTATCAGACGGACAAAGCCGGGACGAACGTCGAGATGGCGATCCGCGCCCCGCACGGCACTTTCAAAATCGACAAGCCGAACAAGAAAATTTCCATCACCCTCTTCACTGCTTCGACCATGACCGTGCGTCCGGGAGAAACGGATCGCACGCCGGGCTCGTGGGCGGAACTGCCCGTGACGTTTGCATTCAAGGAAAGGGCGTTCAGGGAACCCAGCCTCAGCGAGATGACGCTGACACAGCTCGTGAACCGGCGGAGCGATTTGGAAGCGGCAGGACTTCCAACGCCCACCGCGTTGGTGGTGCAGATGAATTCACAGATCGCATTCTCCTTCGCTTGCATCGGTTTCACGTTGATCGGAATTCCGTTGGGCATTCGCGCGCATCGACGCGAAACCAGCGTCGGCATGGCGATGTCGATCGTGCTGGTGATCATCTACTACGCTTTCATGTTCCTCGGCCAATCGCTGGACACGAAGGACAATTACGCGCCGTATCTGATCGTGTGGCTGCCGAACTTTATTTTCCAGGCCGTCGGACTTGTGCTGTTGCGAAGAGCGAATCGCGGATTTTAGCGAAGCGAGCGACGGTTCACGCAATTGCCAAAAATGCTTTCCGCTTCGAGAAAGCGAAAGCGCTCTTCCCCCTCACCCCGAGGGAGAGGGCGCGGTGAGTGGGAACGGCAGATCATTCAAGGTATGGCGCACGAACCACCAGATACTCTTGGCCAATACGCGAGTGCGGTCGTCATCGAGGCGCTCGACCAAAGTCTCGCTCGTATCGTTTCAATAACTCCGCCGGGTCGTTCTTCAGAAAATAGATTTTGCTGTGCAGCGTCTTCTTCGCGCCTCCGGCAAGTCCGCCCACGTGTGGATCACTGTGCAGGCAAACGTAAACACCTTCGAACAGTTCGTGTGTCTGATCGGACGCGGTCGCGAGAATCCAACGATCATCCGCGCTGAAACAGCCGAGCAATCCATTCACAGGTTGATCACGGCAGATCGGCCGCGGGTTCACATCTGCGAGATCGATTCCAGCGGGCACGTAAACCTGGCCGCCTCGATACAGCGCCTCCTCGGTGCGCCGCGTGTCCGCCAGTCGTGTCAGCCCTTTCGTTGTGTAGATGAAGGCGCGCTCGGTGTAGTTGCTTTGCTGCCGTCCGGTGAACCGCTCGACGCGTATGCACGCCGGCTGAAACCATTCGATGTCAACGGAGTTGGTGCCGTGATTCGTGAACTCAAACTGGAAGCTCACCTCATCCGTTCCGGCGCGCACCTCGTGCAGCATCTCAACATCGGGTGGAACTCGCGTGCGGAACTTCAGCACTTTGCCATCGGCGGACAGCAACTCGGTCTTGTGCGGCCATGTCGTCTGTCCCCAATCGCGCTTCGTTGATCCGCGCCGACAAAACGCTTCGAGATACCAGACGTCGAGCGTCTTCCCCGGCAGTTCGGGCCCGCTGATCGTCAGCAGATTGTTCGTCCACGACAGCGAGAGTTGAGCACGCGCCGTGAACGCGCACAGGGCCACCAGAATGGGAATCAACACGCGGGTCATGCGGGTGTTGTAGGCCCAAGTGACTGCGGCTGCCAGTTTAACTCGAAGTCCGAAGTGGGGAGCACACCCGCCCTCGGGTGTGGCTGGCCGCTCTCTCGCGGCCAGCATGGGGAGCGGGCCGGCCTGAAACCGGACCTTGATCTCTTTCGCGCGGCCGGAGTTTTCCGCGAGGGCGCGGAAAACAGCACCCGAGGGCGGGTGCGCTCCCTTTCGATTCCGGAATTCGGATTCAACTCAACTCTGTGGCAACGCCGACGGTGTGTAGCCGGCTTTCAGCACCACGTCGTGCAGCGCCGACGCGTTGGTCTTCTCGCGTTCGAACGTGACGCTGGCGGTCGCAGTCTGACGATCGACTTTCACGTCGATTACACCGCCGACTTTGCGCAGCGCCGCATCGACGCGCTGCACGCATTTGTCGCACGTCATTCCGGCGACGCCGAATCGATCTGTTTCAAGATTCATATTCTTCGGAAGGTTTAAGTCACCGGGCGTTCGCTGGCAAACGCAGGCTTGGATCGCCGAAGACCATGCGCCGGGTTCACGCATACCGCGCGAAGTCCACGCGGTACGTGGCGATCCCAGAGTCGGAACGTGCTCGGAAAATTCATGGCAATGTGCCTGCTTACGATTAACGTCTGGTCAGCCAAGCAAGCCTATGCAGAAGAATGTTTGCAGATCCTTACGCCTCCTCGGTTCACACCGCTCAAACCGCCAGCGCGCTTTCACACGGATCGAAGTGTGCGCCCTTGTTGCTGCGATTGGTTTGCTCGCGTTGCTCGTCGCCCCAGCGCTCGCGAGCAGCAAGACGGATGGCGAGCGGGTGGTGTGTTTCAATAATCTGCGGATGATCGGGCGCGCGGTGAATGCGTACAAGGCCGATCACGCAGGCAGAGTTTCTTGGAGGACGCGGACGACTGACGGCGGAACAATGCCGACCATCGGTACGAAACCCGGCGTGGCGTGGTACGAGTTGTCCTTCCTTTCCAACGTTCTGGTCACGCCGAAGATTCTGGCCTGTCCGGCTGACAATGGAGTGCGCGTGGCGAGAAGTTTCCCCCAATACACATCCGTCGGTTACCGAGAAAGTGCTACCAGCTACACCGTCGCCTTGGATCCGGAGGCGGCGAATCCGCGTGCGTGGATATCTGGAGATCGAAACTTGCGACCATCCGGCGGATTCACCGCTTGTTCGTCTCGAATCAACAACGCGGACACAATCAATGCATTCCTCTCATCCCTCGCTTGGACCAACGCAGTCCACGGGATTCAAGGTCACATCCTCCTCAATGACGGATCAGTGCTTTACACGGAGACGACAACGATGCGCACCGTGCTTTTCACGAACCTTGTGAACAATAACTTTCATTTCCTGAGGGCTCGATAATGAAAACAGTATTCCTCTTGTTCGTTGTCGCATTCGGCGCAGCCCTAGTGAACACGCACGCCGTCACTTTGAAGCCTGTTTCAGTCGCGAACGGCTCCACCATTCCCGCAGCCGGGAACTCTTTCCTGCCAAGGATCTCATCCAATGGCTCGCACGTGGTCTTCATCAGCCACGCCAGAAACCTGGTGACGAATGACGATCAGCGCGAGTGGCTTGATGTTTTCACCCGCGACATCGGCACGAGCAACACCGTGATGGTGAGCGTAAACACGAATGGCGTTGGGGGTGGGAACGGCAACTCGGGTTGGGCCAGCTTTGTTCCCGGCACAAATCATATCGTGTTCGCGAGCGATGCCAGTGATCTGGTCGGCGGCGACACCAACGGCTCTGCGGATATTTTCCTGCGCGACCTCGCCTCGCAGCAGACGCGTCTCATCAGCCTGGACGTGAATGGTAACTCGCCGGTCGATCCGATCCCCACGTCGATCATTCCGCTCTCGGGAAACCCGATGGCGACGTTGGTTGCAATTTTGTTTGAGAGCCGCGCCCCCAACCTCGTAAGCACGCCGGTGAGTTCGAACAGCGTGAACATTTTTGCGCGCAGCCTTTTCTCGAATGTGACCGAGTTGGTGTCGATCGACACCAATGGCAGTCCGTTCACCAACTTCTGTGAACTCGCGAGTGTCCGGAGCAAAGGAGACCTCGCAGTCTTCCTGGCGCGACCCAGTCCGTCACCTTTGAACAACTCTGAGGTTTACGTGCGGATGCTGGGGCCAGGGACAACGCTTCATGCCAGCGCTGCGGTGTCGGCTTACACGAATGCGTATCGTTGCAGCGGTGCCATCCTTGGCGGTTTGGGCGACTTTGTCGCGTTCATCGCTGCGGGACTTCCTGAAGGCACGGTGCTCTTTCGCTTCGGAGTTGAAAGCAGCAGCACCATCGCCGTCGCGACCAACGTGCTCGAAAACTCTTCGGTTCAAATCAGCGACAACGGCAGGTTCATCACCTACACGGACGGCACGAACGTATTCAGGTGGGATGGACTCGCCAACGCAACATCCCTCGTGAGCGCGAACACCTCAGGCGTTCCGAGCACCAACGGCACTTCGATCAATCCCGTCGCCACGGCGGACGGCGGCACTGTGCTTTTCATCAGCAACTCGTCTGACCTGATCCCGGGTGGCTCGACCAACCGCCAGGTTTATTCGCGCGACATGAACTCCGGAATCACCCGGCTGATTTCAGTCAGCGTGGCAGGCACCCCGTCAGCCGGCGTCGATTTCTTCACCACCATTTCACTGCCTGAATCTGGCACCAGCGCGGTGCTTGATACCACGGCGGCTGATCTGGTGTTGAACGACACCAACATCGCGAGCGACGCATTCCTTTTCCCGGTCGATGGCCCCGTCGCACGGGTTACGTTGGTGCGCATTGTTTCTGGGAATCAGTTGTCATGGATCGGCAATCCCGCCCGAACGTATCACGTGGAATACAAAGGCGACTTCTCCGGCGGGAACTGGGACTTGCTGAGTGCAACGATTTCCTGGAACGGATCCACCGCGACAGCCACTGACTCCAACGCGCCAGCGGGCAACCGGTTTTACCGCGTGGTGCGCCAGCCCTGACCCTCGCGCGCGAATCTCACGCGTGAATGCGTGAAGGTTCCGCAAAATTTCCCTCCTGCTGCGAAGTTTCTTCGAGAAAACAACTCGGCAAGGCGATTGCTATTTGAAAGGCGTTACCAGGACGGCGGCGATTTGAGAGGTTCGCGCCATCGCAGCCAAGGAATATTGCAGGCACGTACACGTGATGCGCGTCCGTGTGGTTGGCGTGTCCTGTGAAAACAATGCGGCGGCTGGATTATGGGCCAGTCGCCGCATTAGTTCGTCCTGCGTGACGCGCGGTGTTCACGCCGCTTCAGCGTGCTTCGTTTGGGTTTCCGCTGCCGCACTATCCCCGCGGCACGGTGAAGATGCTGGAGCGGCGTGAGCGCTGAACAAAAATCCAAAACCTCAAACCCCAAAGCCCAATCCTCAATCCTGAACCCCAACGCCCAAAATTTCGAAAGCCGCGCATCCGCAACTTTGGGAGTTGGGATTTGAGGCTGCATTGGGTTTTGGGGTTTGGAACTTTTATCCTCTTGCTCCTTCCTGAACGCTTCCGGTGAACTAGCGCTCAATTCAGCGTGAAGCAACTCGCTCAATATCAGGACGGGCGCCTCGAACTCCAGGATGTCCCCACGCCGACGGCGCCGCCGGGCGGCATCCTCGTGCGCACTACTCATTCAGTCATCAGCCCCGGCACTGAGAAAATGAAAGTCGAGCAGGCGAAGATGAACCTGCTCCAGAAAGCCAAGGCGCGGCCCGATCAGGTGCGCAAAGTCCTCGATACGGCGCGCAACCTCGGCTGGAAGGCCGCGTACGATAAAGTTCGCAATCGTCTCGAAACACCGACGCCTCTTGGCTACAGCGCGGCGGGCGTCGTTGAAGCAGTTGATCCGGCGAACACCCGATTTCGTGTCGGCGATCGCGTTGCATGCGGCGGCAACGAATGCGCGCTGCACTCCGAGTTCATCGCCATTCCCGACCTGCTCGCGGCGAAGATCCCCGACAACGTCGAGAACTGGCAGGCGGCTTACACCACCATCGCGAGCATTGCGTTACAGACGGTGCGGCAGGTGGAACCGGCGCTCGGCGATCGCGTGCTGGTCATGGGCCAGGGACTCGTGGGATTGCTGACGACGAACATTTTGCGCGCCAATGGTTGTCGCGTCATGGCGGTTGATCTCGCGACGTCGCGCAAAGCCGTCGCGGAACAACTCGGCGCGGAACGATTCGTCGTTCCCGGCGCGCAAAGTTTCGATGAAGAAGTTCGCGCGTGGACCGATGGCTTCGGCGTCGATGCCGTCGTGCTTGCGACGGGCACACAATCCAACACGCCCACGGAACAGGCAGTCGAGGCGTTGCGAGATCGCGGCCGCATCGTCGTGGTCGGAAACACGAAAGTGGATTTGCTCTGGAAGTACGCAAACGCCAAGGAACTCGAAGTCCGTTACTCGCGAAGCTACGGACCGGGGCGTTACGATCCTGCTTACGAATGGGGCGGCGTGGATTACCCGATCGGCTACGTCCGCTGGACAGAGCAGCGAAATTTTGACGCGTGCCTGCACCTAATGAGCACTGGCGCATTGAACGTTTCTGCGGTCACGACGCGACGCGTGCCGTTTGCGGACTCGCTCAAGGTTTACGAGGAAATGTTCGCAACGGGCTCGGCGGACATCGGCGTGGTGCTTGAATACAGTTCCGAGTTTCGAGTTTCGGGTTCCGGGTTGGCTGGAACTGCCGTGGCGCCGTCTCAACTCGAAACTCGAAACTCGAAACTCGAAACTCCGGCGTCCGGGATTGACGTGATCGGCGCTGGCAACTTCGCGCGAACAATGCTCCTGCCACATCTCGTGGGCAAACTTCAGTTCGGCACGATCGTTAACGCCACGCCGCTCAGCGCGAACCACGTCAAATCAAAATTTAATTTTGCCAAAGCCGCAACGGACGCGAACGCCGTCCTCGGAGCGCCGAGCTCCAGCTCTGCACCAACAAGCGCCATCCTGATCGCCACGCGCCATCACCTTCATGCGCCGCTCGTGAAACAATCGCTTGCCGCGGGCCGGCACGTGTTCGTTGAGAAACCGCTTTGCCTCACACGCGAGGAACTCGGCGAGATCGATGCGGCTCTCGCGAAAAGTTCTGGCTCTATTCAAGTGGGCTTCAATCGGCGCTTTTCCGGCGCGACGGTCGAGTTGAAGAAAATCTTGCGCGCGAGCCCCGGCCCGAAGACCGCGAGCTTCCGCGTCGTCCCTGGCAAGCTCGATCCGACTCATTGGTATGCGAACTACGCCGAGAGCGGCGGACGCGTGCTCGGCGAGGCGTGTCACTTTCTCGATTACTTCTGTTTCCTCTTCGACTCGAAGCCGCGTCGCGTGCTTGCGCAGACCACGTGGCCCGCGAGCGGACGCTTGCCCTTTCCTGACAGTGTCACGGCGCAAATCGAGTTCGCCGACGGCTCGTGCGGTCAATTGATCTACAGCGCCGAAGGCGACAGCACATGGCCGAAGGAACAATGCACTGTGTTCGGCGCTGGCTTCGTCGCGGAGATCACGAATTTTCAGGAACTCGTCGTCCACCGCGGGCGCAAGAAAACAAAGCAGACCTTCGCGGGCAAAGGTCACGCGGAGCAGATGTCCGCTTGGGCTGCATTCCTGCGCGGCGAAGCCGAACATCCCCTGCCCTACGAACAATCGCGCACGAGCATGTTGCTCACCTTCGCCGTGCTCGAATCGATCCAACAGGGACGCAGCGTCGAAGTGGCTTAACTGTTTGCCGCAGTGGGTGGTCCCAATTAGGATTCGCACATGAAAACAGCGATGCGTAAAGCCCCTCAGTTCGTTGTGAACGCCAAGGGCGAACAAGTGGGCGTGCTGCTCGACGTGAAAACTTACGAGCGACTCCGCGAAGCGCAGGAGGAATTGGCCGATATCGCCGCGTACAAAGCCGCTGCTCCGAAGGTTCACGCAGAAATCGCCCGAGGAGAATTCTTCACGCTGCGTCAACTCAGGCGTCGCAGCCGTGCGCGCAAATGAGATACGAAGTCATCATCTCAAAGTCAGTTCGCAAAACTATCAAACGACTTCCGGTCGCCACCACGTCAAGAATTTGGGATTCCATCGATGCCCTGGAAATGAACCCACGACCGCACGGTGCGATAAAACTCCAAGGCATTGCGGCGTATCGAATTCGCGTCGGTGACTTCCGAATCATCTACGAAATTCACGACAAGCAACTCATCGTGGTCGTCGCCGAAGTCGGAAATCGCCGCGATATTTATCGCTGACGCGCATGGCCTCGCTCTCGTGGTATTGGCATCGCCTGCGCGCCATGAGCGCTACGGAGATCGCGCTGCACGCCCGCAAGAAATTCCGCCAGAAAGTGGATGCACGTCGCGAGCGCGATTGGGGCTCGATCAAACTCGAAAGCTCCGGCGCGTTCCCAAAACTCCCGCCACCACAGGATGCGCCGCAGGCTCTTCGCGAGGCACTGGCGCGCGATGCCGAAGACATTCTTCACGGACGCTGGCGTGCGTTCGGTCACCTTGAACTGCGCGTCGATGATCCGCCGCGCTGGCACAAGGATTACCTCGTCGGCATCGACCTGGAGACCAACGAGTCCGCGTTCAAGTTGAACCATCGCGCGCTGGCCAAAGGCGCCGACATCAAACTCATCTGGGAACTAAGCCGCTGGTATCAACTCGTCCGCCTCGCGATGGCCGCATACGTCCTCGACGACGAACGTGCCGCGCACAAATCCATCACGTGGCTGGAGGATTGGGTGAAGCACAACCCGCCGTATCGCGGCTGGAACTGGACCAGCGCGCTCGAATCCGGCCTGCGCCTCGTCCAGTTCACTTGGATCGACGCGCTGCTTTCCGCGAACGCCGAGCGCTGGGGATTTGATGCGGAGCTTGAAACGTTGCGCTACGAAATTCTGCCGCCGCACGTGTGGTTCACGTGGCGGCACAAATCATTCGGTTCCTCGGCGAACAATCATCTCATCGGCGAACTAGCGGGATTGATCCTCACCACAGCACGCTGGCCGCAATTGGCGAACTGGGGCGCATCGCTCGACGAACTTCAGCGGCGTTGGGAACATGAAGTTCTAGCGCAATTCGCTGAAGACGGTGGGAATAGGGAGCAGGCGCTGAACTATCATCTGTTCTCATTCGAGTTTTGCTTCTACGCACGGCAGGCGTTGAAAGGAGCCGGCAAAAAAGTTTCTGCTGAAGTCGATACACGTCTCGACGCAGCCATGCGTTTCTTCTGGGACGTTCAAGCCGACCGCGAGCCGTGGGACTATGGCGATTCGGACAACGCATTCGTCACGCCTCTTTCCGCCGGGCCGGAGTTCGTCCGCGAGTGGCGACATTGGATGGCGAGACAGAACAGCCCTGCGCTCGACTATTGGCTAGGCCAATCGCCAATCATCGGACGCCCGGCGAATTCCGGGCCACCGCAATACGCGACACAACTCAAGGAATGGTGGCTGTACGCGAAGAGCGGCATGGCGGTTTGTGAGTCCGGTTTCTGGTGGCTGCGCTGGGACGCGTCACCGCTGGGCTACCTGGCCACGGCGGCGCACGGTCACCTCGATGCGCAACATCTTTCCCTCTGGTTCAAGGGCTTTGCTTTCGTAGTCGATCCCGGCACTGGCGCATACTTCGCGAACAAAGAGCTGCGTGCCTGGCTCAGTTCGCGCGACGCGCACAATGGGCCGAACGCGACGCGAGCGTGGTTGCCGCAACGCCTTGGTCCGTTCCTTTGGAATCAACACCACGAGGTGCCGCGCTTCTTCTACCAAGAGAAACTTTTCGCTGTCATCGAGGAGGATATTGCCGACAGCCCCGTGGTTCGTTCGGTGGAATGCGATGGAGTGTGCGTCGTGGTCTCTGACGGTTGCGAGCACGAGTGGGATCCGCCGGCGGAATTCAAGGTGCGTTGGCAATTTGCTCCAGGCACTTGGGTACAGCGCACCGGCGATCGAACGTTCGTCCTGAATCGAAACGGCGCATCGATTCGCGTCGAAGTGAGCGACAACTGGACGGAGGTTCACTTGTTTGAACCGCACATCGACACGCCGCAGACGGACACGAATTTTACTGGAATCGTCTCACCGGCGTTTCGCGCCACGACGCACGCCCCGTTCCTCCTGCTCACGGCGAGGATCAATTCAGACCGTCCTGAAGGCTCTCAACCTTGCGTTTTCCGAACCACGTTCGTAGCGTCTGGCGCTTCATGAACATCAGCATTTTCGGGCTGGGCTACGTCGGTGCAGTGACCGCGGCCTGTCTGGCCAAGGCTGGTCACAGCGTCGTGGGCGTCGATGTTCAAGCTCACAAGGTCGCCGAGTTCAATCGCGGTGTGCCGCCCATCGTCGAGCCGGGCCTCGCTGAATTGCTGTGCGACGCGAAAGCAAAAAATCTCCTGCGCGCCACACAAAGCTGCGAGGACGCCATCGCAGCCACAGAACTTTCGATTGTCTGCGTGGGCACGCCTTCGACTGCGGCAGGCGCGCTCGACTTGAGTTTCGTCCGCGGCGTTGTCGCGCAAATCGGCGACGCACTGCGCAAGAGTTCCAAGCTTCACATCCTCGTGTTGCGCAGCACGATGTTACCCGGCAGCACGGCGAAAATTGTCGATGAGTTGCTCGGCGATCTGGAGCGCGCTGGCTCATTGAAGATTTTTTACTTCCCTGAGTTTCTTCGCGAGAGCACAGCCGTCGCTGATTTTGAAAATCCTTCGCTCGCTGTCGTCGGTTCGCGGGATGGCTCGGAGCCGCCGGTCGAGTTGATGCGCGCGCTCTTCGGAGAACGCCCTGCCGTGGTGAACTGGCAGACTGCGGAGATGATCAAGTATGCGTGCAACGCTTTTCACGCCACGAAGATCACGTTCGCCAACGAGATTGGGCGCATCGGCAAGCAACTCGGCATCGATGCGCAGTCCGTGATGAAATTGCTGTGTCAGGACACAAAACTGAATCTCTCGCCGTATTACATGCGGCCGGGAAACCCGTTCGGCGGCTCGTGTTTGCCGAAGGATGTGCGCGCGTTGACGAATTGCGCGCGGCAGCTCGGAGTGGACCTGCCGTTGCTGGAGAACCTGGTGCCCAGCAACGAACGACACCTGCAAAGCCTGTTGCAACTCATCGCGGACTCGGGCCAGCGCGAGGTCGTGATTCTTGGTCTCTCGTTCAAGTCCAACACTGACGATCTGCGCGAGAGCGCGATGGTCGAAGTCGCGCAGACGCTATTGGGACGCGGATACCAGCTCCGCATTTACGATCCGGCGCTGAATCTCGCCGCGCTTTTCGGCGCGAACAAACGCGTCGTGGATGTGCAGATGCCGCATCTCGCTTCGTTGCTGAAAGACGATTTGAAAACGGCGCTCGGCGAACGCGGCGTGGTCATTGCAGCGCAGAAGTGCGCGCCGATCGCTGAGTTGAAGAAGCTCGTCACCGCGCAACATCACGTCATCGACGTGAACGGATGGATCGAGTTGCGCGAGTTGGCCGCACGCTACGAAGGGTTCTGTTGGTGAAGGTATCTACGATTTACGAATTACGAATTACGAGGTCGGCTGTTCTGAGCGAGCGCCGAATCAGTGTCGCGCTCGTAAATCGCAAATCGTAATTCGCAAATGCCCAAGCCTGCGATTCTCATCATCGTCGAAAATCTCCCGGTACCGCTCAACCGGCGCGTGTGGCAGGAGTCGTGTGCGCTGCGCGACGCGGGCTACGAAGTCGTGGTGATCTGTCCGCAGATGCGCGGCTACGTCGCGGAGGCGGAAGTGATCGATGGCATTCACATTTACCGCCACTGGATCAGCGAAGAGGCTGGTGGATTTGTCGGCTTCTTCCGCGAGTACGCGTCGGCTTTGTTTGGGGAAACGCGTCTCGCCTGGAAAGTCTGGCGACGACATCGGCCAAAAGTCATTCACCTCTGCAATCCACCAGACCTGCTCTTCCTCGTCGCACTTCCGTTCAAGATGCTGTTCGGCACGAGAGTCATTTACGACGTGCATGATGTCTGGCCCGAAATGTTCGAGGCGAAGTTCGACGGACGCGGTTTGTTCTACTGGTTCGTCCGGATTGCGGAGCGGCTCACCTACGCGTGCGCTGATGTTGTGCTGGCGACGAATCGGTCGGTCAAACTCACCGCCATCGAGCGCGGCGGGAAGGAGAACAGCGACGTCTTTATCGTCCGCACGTCGCCGAAAATCGCAACGGCATCCGCACAGGAAAATCCCGCGCTAAAGCATGGCCGCAAATTTCTCGTCGGCTACGTCGGCGTGATGGGAAATGCGGACGGTGTGAAGTACCTTGTCGATGCAGCGGCGCACATCGTTCATCAACTTGGGCGCAAAGACGTGCAGTTTCTTCTCATGGGCACCGGACCTGAGCATGCCAACCTGGTTGCGCAGCGGGATCGGCTGGGGTTGCAGGAGTTCGTTGAGCTGCCGGGCCGTGTGTCGAACGAGTTTCTGTTCTCCGCGCTCAAGACGATCGACCTCGGAGTCTCGTGCGACCCGATCAACTCGTACAACGCCCACTGCACGATGAACAAAGTGCTCGAGTACATGGCGTTCGGAAAAGCGCAGGTCATGTTCGATCTCACCGAAGGCCGTCATTCCGCCGGAGATGCCGCGGTGTACGTCAAAGAGAATTCCGCGGCGCAACTCGGCGACGCCATCGTCCGCCTGCTTGATGATCCTGCCACGCGCGAGCGCATGGGCAAGCTGGGCGAGGCGCGCGTGCGCGAGCAGTTGAACTGGGAACGATCCGTCGAGCAATTGCTCGCCGCTTACGACGGCGCATTGTCACTCTAAGATAACTTTCAGTTCTCGCGATCACCGAATCCCGCTAGAACTTCCGGCGATGAGATTGTTCCATCGCTTCACCATCCTGGGTTTCGCGTGCCTGATCGCGGCCGGTTGTGCGCGGTTCCGCCAACAAGGGCCCTCGCCAGATGAGGTGTTCAATGCCATGGCGGATGAATACATCGCCGGCTATCTCGCGTGGCGTCCGCAGGCCGGCACGAGTCTCGGCTATCACGAATACGATGGGCGCATCACTGACTACAGCCGCGCATCGATCGACGCGGAGTTGAAGCGATTGAAAGATTTCGAGCGCAAGCTGGCGGCCCTCGGCAGCACGAAGCTCACGCGCAAAACCTCGTTCGATTACCGGCTGCTGCACTCGTCCGTGCGCGGGGAGATTTTCGGATTCGAGCAGCGCGAAGTGTTCACCCACGACCCGATGGCTTACGCGCAGGCGATCGATCTCACGCAATACGTGAAGCGTGACTTCGCACCGCTCGAAAACCGCGTGCGCTCGATCATCGCGATCGAGATGCAGACACCTGCGGTGTTCACCGCGGCGCGGGCGAACCTGGATGCCGTGTTGCCAAAGCCGCTGATCGAAACGGCGATCGATGTGGCTGAAGGTCAAATTTCGTTCATGGAAAAAGACCTTCCGCTCGCGGCGAAAGCGGTGACAAATGCCAGTGTGCTGCGGGATTTTGAAGCGTCGAACAAACTCGCGCTGAATGAACTTCACGCGTTCGTGAAGTGGCTGAAGGAAGAACGCCTGCCGCGCGGAGACAACAGCTTCGTTCTGGGCCCGAAGCGTTATCGCGACATGCTGCGCATCAGTGAGTTCGTGGACCTCGCGCCGGAAAGCATTTTCGAACTGGGACTGCGCGAATTAAAGACGGAGCAGGAACGTTTCCTGGCGGCGGCAAAATTGATCGACGCAAGCAAGCCGGCCATCGAGGTGTTCCGCGCATTGCAGCGGGAACATCCGACAGCCGAAGCGCTATTGCCCGACACACGAAAGAACCTTGAAGCGATCCGGCAGTTCGTGATCGAGCGCAACATCGTCACGATTCCATCAACTGTCCGCGTGCGCGTGGAGGAAACGCCGCCGCCATTTCGTCGCACAAGCTTTGCGTCCATGGATACGCCGGGCGTATTCGAAACGAAGGCGACGGAATCGTATTACTACGTCACGCCGACGGAGCCGGAATGGCCGGAGAAGCAGAAGGAGGAATGGCTCACTTCGTTCAATTACTACACGACTGACATCGTCACGATTCACGAGGCGTATCCGGGCCATTACGTTCAATACCTCGCGCTGAAGAATTCTGGCGCGAGCCGCGTGGCAAAGATTTGTTCGAGCTACGCGTTCGTGGAGGGCTGGGCGCATTACACCGAGCAGATGCTGCTCGACGAGGGCTTTGGAAAATCTCCAGCAACGGCTTCGCGCGAAGAGCAAGTGCGTGCAGCGAAGTATCGGCTCGCGCAGTCCGATGAGGCACTGCTGCGACTCTGCCGGCTTTGTGTTTCGATCAAGCTGCACACCCAGGCAATGACCGTGGACGAGGCGACAAAGTTTTTCATGGAGAACGCGCATTACGAGGAAAAGCCCGCGAGGCAGGAGGCGATTCGCGGCACGTTCGATCCCGGCTATCTCAATTACACGCTTGGCAAGCTGATGATCCTGAAGTTGCGCACCGACTGGGAGGCCCAGGAGGGCGCGCGGTTTTCGTTGCAACGATTTCACGATGAGCTGTTGCGCTACGGCGCTCCGCCGCTGCCGTTGCTGCGTGAGCGGATGTTGAAGGATGAGAAGCTGTGGCGTGACGCGCTATAGCGTGCCCCCGGCATCTTGCCGGGTTGCGCACTATGCGCGCATCGAGCGCGTTGACCGCTCGCGAGCTTCCTCCCGGCAAGATGCCGGGGGCACGTTGTGATTTTGCTTGAACGAATTTTCGCGCGAGCCGTCAGTCACATACGTTGCATGGGAACCATTCGGAAACATCTGGGAACGATCACGGCGTTGCTGCTTTTGGCAACGGGCGTTTTCGCGGCGGTCGACGACAAGACCGTTGCGCCACGCGCAGATGCAAAGCCCAAGAAAGCCGCTCCCGGCGCGGAAATCTTCGACAACGAGCACGTCCTGGCCATCACGATCGAGGTCTCCACCAATGAACTCAAGGCGCTGCAACGGGATGCGCGCCGCTACGCTCGCGCTGAGATTCGCGAAGGCACGAACGTGTGGAAGGACGTGGGCATTCATCTCAAGGGAGCGGCGGGAAGTTTCCGCGGGGTCGACGATAAGCCGGCGCTCACGCTGAGCTTTTCGAAGTTCACGCCCGACCAGAAGTTTCACGGCATCAAGAAGATTCATCTGAATAACTCCGTCCAGGACGCGAGCTACATGACGGAGAATCTTTGCGGTGAGCTTTTTCGCAAAGCGAATGTCCCCGCGGCGCGGGTTTCCTACGTAGCCGTGGAGATCAACGGCCGCAAGAGAGGTCTCTACGTGCTGAAGGAAGGTTTTGAGAAGGAGATGCTCGGCCTCTATTTCAAGAAGACCAAAGGCAATCTCTACGACGGCGGATTTCTCCGCGAGATCACGGACCCGCTCGAACGCGACAGCGGCGAAGGCGAGGACGTTGATAATTGGGAGGACTTGAAGGCGCTGGCGAAAGCTGCGCAGGGCACGAACATTCTTACGCGCTTCAACGAGTTGACCAACATCCTGGACGTGGATCGCTTCATTGCATTCACCGTGCTCGAAGTGATCGCGTGGGACTGGGATGGATACGTGATGAACCGGAACAACTACCGCGTGTTCCACGACCTCGGCAGCGGCAGGATGGTTTTCTTCCCGCACGGCATGGACCAGATGTTCTGGCAGGCGGATGGGCCGATCCTGCCGAACATGAACGGACTTGTCGCTCAAGCTGTCCTGAAGACGCCGCAGGGCCGGCAGATCTATCGCGAGCGTTTCGAGGACATCTTCACGAACATTTTCCAACTCAGCTTCCTGACGAACCGCGTAAACGAACTCGCGGCGTTGATTCGGCCGGCGTTGACCAACCTTCACGGCGCGAATGCCGGCCGCGACTACGACGGGCAATCTAAGCGCATGATGGATTTGATCGTGGCGCGTCACGCGTTCCTGACGAAGAAACTCGCCGAGCGCGAGCCGGGACCGGTGAAATTTGAGAATGGGATCGCGCGGCTTACGGGCTGGGAAGTTCCGCAGAACATGGTCGAACAGGGAAATGCGAAGCGCGATAAAGCAACCATCGACAGCAAACAGGCGCTGCACATCCAAACCACTTCGCCGACGACGGCTTCCTGGCGCACGCGCGTGTTGCTCGCAGCAGGACACTACCGATTCGAAGCGAGTGCAAAGACCGCGAGCGTTGTTCCCGTGACCGATGCCCAAAAAGGCGAAGGCGCGGGCATCCGCATCAGCGGATCGCAAACGCCGCGACCCAACAAACTAACCGGCGACGCCGCGTGGCAGTCGCTCGCGTACGAGTTCGATGTGGCGTTGCCGATGGATGAGGTGCAACTCGTGTGTGAATTGCGCGCCAGCAAAGGAGACGTTTGGTTCGACGCTGAGTCGCTGAAGCTCGTGAAACTGAAATGAGTTGGACTAAAACAGCCGCACTCATCGCAGTGCTCACTCTCGTGGGCACAAGCGCATTTGCTGCCAAGGACAAGGAAAAGAAGGCGCCGAAAGTCGGAAAAGCGGATGTGAGCGACGCGGTGTTCGCCACGAACGCGCCGATCCGCACATTCAAGATTGAGGTTTCGAGCAATGAACTCGCCGCGCTCAAACGCGATGTGCGCGCCTATTGCCGCGGCACAGTCACCGAGGGCGAGCGGGTTTACCGGGACGTTGGTGTTCACCTGAAGGGCAACGGGAGTTTCCAGAACTTGGAACAAAAGCCCAGCTTCGCCGTGAAGTTCGATCGATACGTGCCCGACCAGAAACTTTTCGGCCTCAGCAAGATCATGCTGAACAACTCAAGCCAGGACGGCACGTTCCTCGCCGAGATGCTGGCCACGTGGATGTTCCGCGACGCGAATGTCCCCTCGCCTCGCGTCACTCATTCGCGCGTGATCTTCAACGGACGCGAGCTCGGCATGTACGTGACGATCGAGGCGGAGAACAAGGAATTCCTGAAACGCTGGTTCGGCAACCACCGTGGCAGCCTCTACGAAAATTATCTCCAGGACGTCGATGCCAACATGGACCAGGACAACGGCGATGACTTGTCGCAAAACGATGTGAAGCAACTCGCTGCCATGACCAAGTTGCCTGACGCCGCCGAGCGATGGACCAAACTTCCCAAGGTGCTCGATGTTGATCGCTACGTGTCGCATCTCGTTTGCGAGATTTTCGCGTCGCACACGGACGGTTACGCGATGAACCGGAACAACTATCGCGTTTACTGCAATCCCGACGACGGCCGGTTCACATTCATCGGCCACGGACTGGATTGGGGCTACGCGGGCACGGGCGTGGGCATCAATCCACCGTTGAACAGTCTCGCAACCAAAGCCGTGCTCACGACGCCGCAAGGACTGGCGCTGTTCAAGGAACGTCGTGCGATGTTGTTCACGAACGTGTTCCGTCTCGACATCATGACCAACCGCGTCAATTGCGCCGTGGACAGGCTCCTCGCGCAGGCGCGTAGTCAGAACGAGACCAATGACTATCGCCGTTGGGGCGCAGAGATGAATGGCCGCCTGTTCGCGCGCTGGCAAAACATTTCAAATCAACTGAACATCATTGAGCCCGTGACGCTGGCGTTTGATGCCAATGGCGTTGCGAAGCTGAAAGGCTGGCAAAAGAAAACTGATACCGGCGCTCCCGTTCAGGACGAGACCACCGCCGACACCAAACGCGTCCTCCGCATCAGCAGCACGAATGGCGTATGCATCGCTTCGTGGCGCACACGTGTGTTGCTGGCACCGGGCAAGTATCAGTTCGAAGGAAATCTTCGCGGCGCGAAAATCGAGCCGCTGCCCAACGAAACCGGAATCGGCGCCGGGTTGCGCATCTCCGGCGACAAGCGGCAGAACAAACTCGTCGGCGACACGGCGTGGACGCATCTGCAATACGGCATCAACATCGAAGGGGCGCCGCGCGAGGTGGAACTCGTCTGCGAACTTCGCGCGAACAAAGGTGAGGTGTTTTTCGACGCCGACTCGTTGTTACTCACCAAACGGAAGTAGCGTCAGTCCTTCACCAACACTGATTCACTTCTTCACTTCGGTCGCGGTGATGAACTTCACGAGTGCGCGAACGTCGTGGTAGTTCGCCTTCCATGCGTGGGCTTTGCCGTTGCTCTTTGGCTTGCCGTCAGCGGTGACGGTATCGAGCCAGATGCCGTCGCGCTTGTCGGCCTGAAAGGTGTTCACGAAGTGGATCGTTTGGTCGAGGGGTTCGCGGTATTTCTCAGGAGCGATACGCAGGCCGTCCGAAAACGCAGCAATGGCTTCCGCCTGGACCCACCAGACTTTCGCCGTGTCGTTCGCGGGCTGATTGCCGACGCCGCGATTGTAAACTCCGCCGCGTTCACTGTCCCAGCCGTGGGCGAGCGTGTGATCAAGGTGCGCTTCGAAATGTTTCCAGTCGGGCTTTTGCTTGAGCGCTTCCTCGGCGGCGATCATCAGCCACGCGAACTCGATGTTGTGGCCGTAGGAGAGTCCGGCGCTCTTCGGGTCGGTCACTTCGCTCCAGTCGGACTGAAAGTGGAAAGCAGATTTCGCCGCGTCCTTCGGGTAGAAATATTTTTTGTTCAGGTCGAGCGCTTCTTCGAGGCTGCGCTTCACCTCGGCGTCGTTGGTGATCAGGTAAAGCTCCGTCAGCGCTTCCATGAAGTGCAGATGGGTGTTGGCGCTCTTGTAGCCAGCGACTTCGACTTCGCCTGCGGGATCCTTCAGTGCGAGTGGCTGCCAGGCACGCGTGAAATGTTCCGTCCAGCCCTGATTCTTCGCGTCGTGCGCGCGCCGCTGAATTGTTTGATAAAGCGCCGTCGCTTCGCGCAACGCCTCAGGGTCTTGGCTCGCGCGGTAGTACTCAACGAGCGCGTAAACCACGAAGGATTCGCCGTAGAGAATCTTGCGCTCGTTGGTCGGCTGGCCGGTGAGATCGGTTTTCCAGAAATAGCCGCCCTGCTCCTTGTCGCGAAAGTGGTCGAGGAGGAAACGGTAACCGCTTCGTGCCGCAGCGAGGTAATCGTGCTGCGCATCGCTGTAGCCGCGGGCGTGGACGTGCGAGAAAGTCCAGACCATGCGCGCCTGACTGACGAGGGCTTTCTCCCTTGGCGTGGTGCGGCCCTTCACCGCGTCGTCGCTCAGCAGGTAACCGCCGTTAGTTTTGTCGATGGTCTCGATCCAGTACGGGAGAATTCGTTTCGAGAGATCAGCCCGATATTCTTTGGCGTGCTGTGCGAGTGGCGCAGCGCACAACAACACAACGGAGGCAAAGAAAACAATCGCGCGCAACATGCCCGCGACGTTACCCGACCCGGCTCAATACGGCAGAGGAAAATTAGCCGTGAGTTCGTGGACGCGGCCGCGTACCGCATGTGCCGCGTCGAGATTCTTAATGTCCATCAACACTTCGCTGATCATGTCTGCGATGGCGGCCATCTCTTTCTCACGCATGCCGCGCGTCGTGACCGCCGGCGTGCCAAGGCGAATGCCGCTGGCTTGGAACGGCGAGCGCGTCTCGAACGGAATCGTGTTCTTGTTCACCGTGATGCCAGCTTCATCGAGCGCGATCTGGCATTCCTTGCCGGTGATGCCGCGCGCACCGACATCGACGAGCATCAAGTGATTCTCCGTGCCGCCGCTCACGAGTCGGAAGCTGTTGTTCTTCATGCCCTCGGCGAGAGCGCGGGCGTTCTTGACGATCTGTTGCTGATAAGTTTTGAAGCTCGGCTGCAACGCTTCGTGCAGACACACAGCCTTGGCCGCGATCACATGCATGAGCGGTCCGCCTTGAATGCCGGGGAACACCTGCGAGTCGATCTCCTTCGCGTACTTCTCCTTGCACATGATGAGGCCGCCGCGCGGGCCGCGCAGCGTCTTGTGCGTCGTGGTCGTAACGAAATCGGCGAACGCCACCGGACTCGAATGTTCGCCCGCCGCGACGAGTCCCGCGATGTGCGCGATGTCCGCCAGCATCAACGCGCCGACTTCCTGCGCGATCTCGCTCATGCGCTTGAAGTCGATGATGCGTGAGTAAGCGCTCGCGCCGACGGTGATCATCTTCGGCCGATGCTCGCGCGCCAGCGCGGCGAGTTGATCGTAATCGATGCGCTCGTCGTCCTTGCGAACGCCGTAGTGAACGATGTCGAAAAACTTCCCGGAGAAATTCGCCTTGTTGCCGTGCGTGAGATGGCCGCCGTGCGTGAGGTCCATCGTCAGCATCTTGTCGCCGGGCTTCAGCATGGCGAAATAAACCGCCATGTTCGCGCCACTGCCGGAGTGGGGTTGCACGTTTGCGTGCTCGGCGCCGAAAAGTTGCTTCGCGCGATCAATGGCGAGTTGCTCCACGACGTCCACGTTTTCACAGCCGCCGTACCAGCGCTTCTTCGGATAACCTTCGGCGTACTTGTTCGTAAGCACCGAGCCTTGGGCTTCCATCACGGCAGGGCTGGTAAAATTCTCGCTCGCGATCAGCTCGATGTTTTCCTGCTGACGTTGTTTCTCGAGGAGAATGACGTCGGCAACTTCCGGATCAATGGCGCGCAAGCGGAGTTGCTTGGGTGTGACGGGGTTCATCTCGATTTTGCTGACACGCCGTTCGTGGCGACCACCGGTTTCGAAGTTCGCGTTGAGAAATGCATCGACCATGCGCTTGGCCGTTTCCGCGTCGTTGTGTTTCGAGCCGATGCAAAGGACATTGGCGTCATTGTGCTGGCGGGCCATGCCAGCCATCTCTTCATCGAAAACAAGCGCCGCGCGCACGCCGGGAATCTTATTCGCCGTGATGCTCATGCCCACGCCGCTGGTGCAGACGAGAATGCCGAAATCATTCTTGTTGTCCGCCACCGCGTAGCCGACGAGATGCGCGAAGTCGGGATAGTCCGTGGCGTCCTTCGAATTTGCGCCGTAGTCCACGACGGTCCAGCCCTTGGCCTTGAGATGTTGTTTGACCGCTTCCTTGATCTCGAAGCCGCCGTGGTCAGCGCCGATGGCGACGGTTTGTTGTGCCGAAGGGTCGCCGCCGGTCGTCGGGGCAGCGGAGGTTTGTTCGATGAATTTCAACATAGAGGCGATGCCTTGTTCAATTTGGTCGCGGCAATTGAGGTAGACTTCGTACGGGCCGCCAATCGGATCGCTGATGTCGTTCTCGTATGCGTCCAGGGTTTCGTCAAACTCGCGCAGCAGGAAGGTTTTCTCCGCCGCCTGCGGATACAGCAACGTGATCGCATCCACGTGGCTGTGCGTCATGCCGAAGATGTAGTCGGCCTGAGAAACCAGGTCCGCCGTGAGATGGCGGCTGCGATGGCGGCCGATGTCGATGCCGATTTCGCGCAGCGCGCGCACGGCGTGATCGCTGGCTGGTTGACCGTCAACGGCACCCACACCGGCGGACATCACTTTGTAATCTCCCAGGCCACGCACGGCGTAACGGAACAATCCTTCAGCCATTGGGCTGCGGCAGATATTTCCGGTGCATACGAATAGGATTGTCTTCATCCAGCAAAAGCGAGGGTCAGTGTGGTGCGGACAGTGGATTTTTCAACGTGAAATCAAAAGCGCGTGTGCCGCACGACGGCCAACGCTTTGAGGAGATCAACCGCACGTGCCAGCGCAGGATCGGCGATGACCGACTTCGATAACGCACTTGCTTTGCCCGGCTTCGCTTCTTCATCGGGGTCGATTCCTTCGCGGGACATGCGAACAAGCTCCGCTTCGTTGATGCGCCGGCGCGGCCCTTTGTTCGTGACACTGAGGCTCGCGACGTTGGTGTTGCTGCCTTCGAATCCCGACCGCGGCAACATCCGATACGCATCCACGAAAAACGCACGCTCATCTTCAGGGCTGACTTCCACGATGATGTCCGGCTTCAGGCTCAACACCTCGTCGCCGCTGGCGAGTTTCAAGGGTTGAGTGGCGACGCGTAGCGCCTGCCCGTTGCTCAGCGGAAAATCTTTTGTTGTGCTCGCCTGCCCTGCGGTGTTCGTACCGATCAGTAACGCCACGTCGGTGTCGCGCAGGACGGCGGCGAGTGCTTCGGCGGCGCCTGCGGTGAAACGGTTGACCAGCACTATCACGGGCGCACGAAACGCGTTTGTTTTGGCTGATGATTTCGTGGTGCCGCCAGACCACTCGAACAGCTTCTGCTCGCGTGGGAGAAATTGATCCGCGACCGCAGCGGCAGCGGCGTAGTCGGTGCCCGAGGCGAAGCGCAGATCAACCGCAAGCCCCTTCAACGCGTTCGTCGCCGCCAATTGTTTAAGCGCACGAGCGAATTGCTCCGGCAGATCGTGTCCCACCCGCCCAACGCGCAGGTAACCATAGTTGTCATCGAATAACGCAGTGGCGGCGAGCGCGACTGTGTTCGTGTCGGAAGCAGGTGAATCGCCGTTGTCGAGCAGCCATGCGCGCGTGGGGAGTTTTGACAGCAGACCTTCGACGGCGGCGCGATTGAACTCAGCGGGAGTAATCCCGGCGGCATTGGTGCGAACGAGGTCTCGCACTTCGCTGAACGGCGGCGGCTCAGGACGCGCAGCAGCAAAAGCATTCACCGCGAGTAAACACGCCGGCAAAAGAGTCCCTAATCGTGAAAACAATCTCCGATTCGTCATGTCAATGGATGGCCTAAAGCGCCTTGGCCGCAATATCACGGCGGCAGTGCGCTCCGTCGAACCTTATCTTCGTCACGGCGCGATACGCCGCGTCACGGGCGCTTCGCAGGTCAGCCGCCCACGCGGTGACACCGAGAACACGTCCGCCGTTCGTCACGATATTGCTGCCGCTCATCGCGGTGCCGGCGTGAAAAACCTTCGTGTCCGGCAAGGCATTGGCCTCGTCGAGGCCCGTGATCGTCTTGCCTTTCGGATAACTGCCCGGATAGCCATCCGACGCCATCACCACGCACACCGACGCTTCACGACGCCACGTGAGTTCAACGCGATCCAGCGTGCCGTCGATCGTCGCTTCGCAAAGCTCCACGAGATCGTTCTCCAGACGCGTGAGATAAACCTGCGTCTCGGGATCGCCGAAACGCGCGTTGAACTCCAATACGCGCGGGCCTTGCTTCGTCAGCATCACGCCGGGATAGAGAATGCCCCGGAAGTCGATGCCCTCTGCCGCACAACCGCGCAGCCACGGATCGAGAATCTGCTTACGCACGATCACGAGTTCAGCATCGCTGAGAAACGGCGCGGGCGAATAAGCGCCCATGCCGCCGGTGTTCAAGCCTGCGTCGCCGTCAAGTGCTCGCTTGTGGTCTTGTGAGGTGGGAAAAAGTTTCGCCGTTCGGCCATCGCACAGCGCGTGCAATGAAATTTCCATTCCTTCCAGAAATTCCTGGATGACGATACGCGCGCCCGCCGAGCCAAACGCCTTGTTCACGAGCACCTCGTCGATGGCGCGCTCTGATTCGGCCACGTCGTGGCAGATCAAGACACCTTTGCCCAGTGCGAGCCCGTCCGCTTTTACGACACACTTCCCCGCGAGGTCGGCTGCGAACTTTCTTGCCGCGGTTGCCTCAGAAAAGGCCTTTGCACGCGCGGTGGGAATGCCGTGCTTCTCCATGAAGTCCTGCGAGAACGCCTTCGAAGCTTCAAACTGTGCTGCACGTTGGTTCGGCCCCCAGATGCGCAAACCGTGCTTTTGAAAAAGGTCGACGATTCCGAGCGCCAGCGGGTTGTCCGGCCCGACCACTGTCAGATCAATCTTTTGTTCGCGTACGAAATCCAGAAGTTTTTGCAGGTCATCCACACTGATGTTCACGCAATCGACCGGTGAGTCGTTGGCCGCCAGTCGCTCCTGCGCGATTCCGACATTGCCGGGCGCGCACCAAAGGCGTTTGGCGTGCGGCGACTGCGCCAGCTTCCAAACGATTGCATGCTCTCGGCCACCGGAACCAACCACCAGAATCTTCATCGGAGCGCGGATTCAACGCGGCGGGCGGTGATGGGGCAAGCAGTATCAGCCTTTCAGTGGAGCAAGTGATGCAAGCGTGTACACAGGTGTCCTGTTCCAAGCCAAGATAGGACAGTTCAAAGGACCGAGACACGCACCAGGCAACCACGAGGGAAACGGAGTGGCACCGTGAAAACTTAGCGGCAAACACCTTCAAGTTCTTTAGTTCTTACAGGGATTTCAACGTCGCCACTTCATCAAAACAGCCCGGAAACAGGGCCGATTTCCTTAGCCGTTCACCCGCTGGCAAGGCTGCTGCTTAAGCACGGCAGCAAGCATGAAAATGCGAAGACAAATAAAACAAGGTCGGAAAAGTCCGTCGCTCATTCATCGAGTCGTCGCATCGACATGCCTGCCGAATCAGTAAGCACGAAACCAAACTCAACCCTTCTACAACCATGATGCTCAACGTCGAACTCAAGCCGGAGAGAAAACAACCCAAGACGAGCGACCTGTGGCGCGGTTACCGCCGCAAAGCCACTCGCGCGAATGCCGAAGCGGGCCTCGTCGAGGAATACCTCCCGCTCGTGAAGAGCGTCGTGGGACGCCTCCAAATGTCGCTCCCATCACACGTCGATCCGGAAGATCTCTACAGTGCCGGTCTCGTTGGATTGCTCGACGCGATTCGCCACTACAATCCGAAGCTTGGATCCACTTTTGAAACTTACGCGCGCGTCCGCATCCGCGGCGCGGTGTTCGATGAACTGCGCCGCATGGATTGGGTGCCGCGCTCCATTCACAGCAAAGCCAAGCGCGTCCAGGACGCCATCAAGACGCTCGAACAAAAGAAGCGCCGCGTGCCGACCGATGTTGAAGTCGCTGCTGCCCTCGGCATCTCGATCAACGATTACGAACAACTCATCGAGGAAATCCGCCCTGCCACTTTCGTCTGCCTCGACGCCGCGGTGAACGACGAAGGCGACAATGCTCCCACGCAGTACGAAGCATTCGCGGACGCCAAACAGGAAAACCCACTCGACGGCGCCGCGCGCAATGAGATGGCTGAAATCATCGCTGATCGCATGGAGCAACTTCCGAAAATGCAGCGGCAGGTTCTCGCGCTCTACTATTTCGAAGATATGCGCCTGCGGGAAATCGCGGAGATCTTCGGGCTCACCGAATCACGCATTTGCCAGATCCATTCGCAAGCGATCCTCGCGCTGAAAGTACAGCTCGAATCCGTCTGCGAAGATTAATCTGATTCCATCCTGAAGTCCGCGCGCCACTATCCCGGCGCGCGACACTTTTTTCAGGCCAGCGTTCTCACCACGCCCTCGATGGCGGCGACCGCTTCCTTCGCTTGGGTGCTTGTGAGATTGAGCGGCGGCAACAAGCGGATCACTTGAGTGCCGGAAGGAATCGTCAGCACCCCGGCGTCGTGCATGCGATTCACGAACTGCATCGACGCAGCCTTCTCGCTCGACGCAAACGCCGCGATCGCTTCCTTGGCCGCCAACTCGACGCCGATAAGGAACCCAAGCCCACGCACCCCTTTGATCACGTTTGGATACGTGCCCGCAAGTCGCAGCAATTCGGACTTCAAAAAATCACCGACCGTGCGCGCATTCTCGGCAAGATGATCCCGCTCAATCACATCCAAAACTTTCAGCGCCACTGCACACGCGAGCGGCGTGCCGCCGAAAGTCGTTCCATGCGTCCCGGCATTGAGCAAATCAGCATGTGGCTCACGCACCCAAAACGCGCCAATCGGAAAACCGCCGCCCAGTGACTTCGCCATTGATATCGCGTCCGGTAGAAACGTGCCCCCGGCATCCTGCCGGTCCGCACCGGAACCCGGCGAGACGCCGGGGGCACTCTCCAAAATCCGTTGGAAACTTTGAAAGCGTCCCGTGCGAAAATGTCCGCACTGCACCGCATCAATCATCAGCAACATCTTGCGCTCATCACACAACGCGCGCAGCCCGAGCAAATACTCCGGTGAGGCCGGCGTGATGCCGCCCTCCCCTTGCACACCTTCAATCAGCACCGCGACCGTCGCCGGTGAGATCGCATTGCGCACCGCGTCGAGGTCATTGTACGGCACGTGACGAAACCCCGGCGTCATCGGCTCGAAGCCCTTCTTCACCTTCTCCTGGCCCGTGGCCGAAATGCCCGCCAGCGTTCGTCCATGAAACGAATTGAACGCGGTGATGATCTCGAACCGGCCTTCATCGTGACCAAACTTGCGCGCCACCTTGAACAAGCCCTCATCCGCCTCTGCGCCACTGTTGCAAAAGAAAACTTTTCCCGGCGCCAGATGCTTCACGATCCGCTGCGCAAGCCGGCCCTGCGGTTCGTGATAATAAAGATTCGACACGTGCATGAGCCGCTTCGACTGCTCGACGAGCGCCTCGGTGATTTCAGGATTCGCGTGCCCGAGCGCGTTCACCGCGATGCCGCCGCCCATGTCGAGATAGCGCTTGCCGCACACGTCCCACACGTAGCTGCCCGCGCCGTGACTGAACGCGATGTCGAACCGCGCGTACGTCGGCATGACATGCTTGTTGAACAGCTCCTTGACCGTCTCAAACTGGTTGTGAACCAGCGGCGGCGGAGTCGAAATAATCTCTCTCATTTGCGAGGCAACCTATGCAGAGAGCCGGCGCAATCTGTCGAGAACATTGCGCGAGCGCCATCGCGACTGGCCCCGTCATGAAAACAGCGCGCTCGGATGGGAAGATTGGCTTCTCAGGCGCCGCACCGAGTGATCGACGCCATGCATGAGGCGAAAGCATTTGCCGCTCTCCTGAGCCCCGGAGGGGCGACCCGCGAGTAGCCACGAGTGAAGCGCCGAGCGGAACCCGTGGTCGCGGTTCAACAATCCCTCCGCGCCCCGCAGGGGCCGCCGGATTCCGCCGCCCCATCCGTGGCGGAGTCCGTTTCACGACTCGGTTCCACGGGTTGTCACCCGTGGCTACTCGCACGTCGCCCCTCCGAGGCTCAGAAACGCGGGAAATGCTTTTGCCAAAGCAGGTGGGGAATGTGATCTCCCCGCATGAAAGCGGCACCCACTGGCCGTTCCCGGCGCAAACAAGGCCCGGCGCTTAACCGCAAACCGCGGTGGAATACCTACAAGCAAGAAGCAGCGAATCGAGCGACGACGGCAGAGCCGAGTCCGTTAGCGCGGTCGCGACTGCGTTCGGACGCGTCGCTCGATTCGCTATTCTCATCCGGAGGCAGTCACCCTTGGCCCATCCGCCACCAGTATCAGAAGGGTAAGTTTTGGATGCATTCGTGAAATGGGGTGTTCACCCTAGGGTGTCCATCCGATGCACTGAAAGGCCCCTCCCGACTCGCATTCGGGACAATCAACACCGTGTCTGCATTCAACACGTCGGCCTCCGGACGTGACCGTCCGTACGATCTGGCCGCGAAGGACTCACTGTCGAAGCTGGCCACGCGACGATTCAGGGGTTCGATGCGCGGTGTCTTCTTCCGGAGAATTCCGTCCTCGTGGAGGAAAGTTGGTTGTCAATCGTCCCCGGCGCCGTCGCTGCGCGACCGCTCGAATCGCACTGCACGTGAGCGCGCTTGCCACTCGTGCGCGCCTTCCCATACCCTCCGCGCACCCTATGAATAAAGCCGTCCGCTTCAAACTCTTCATCATGATGGTCCTCGAAATCGCGATTTGGGGATCGTGGCAGGTGCAGATCTTCAACTACATGCCGATGCTCGGCTTCAAGGGCTGGGAGCAGAATCTCGCGGGCAGCATGTTCGCCATCGCGTCGGTGGTCGGGATTTTTTTCAGCAACCAATTCGCTGACCGCAATTTCGCGGCGGAAAAATTCCTCTCGTTCAGCCATCTCATCGGCGGACTCGCGCTCGTCGGTGCGGCGTTCTCCAAGACGTTCGTTCCGTTCTTTTCCTGCTTCCTGCTCTACGGACTGTTCTACGTCCCAACGATTTCCGTCACGAACTCACTCGCGTTCGCCAATCTCAAAGATCCGGCCAAGGACTTCGGCTTCGTGCGCATGGGCGGCACCATCGGCTGGATTGTCGTCTCGTGGCCCTTCATTTTTCTGCTCGGCGCGCAATCGACGGTCGAGCAGATGCGTTGGATCTTTCTTGTCGGCGCAGGTATCTCCCTCGTTCTGGCGGCCTTCAGTTTGACACTGCCGCACACACCGCCGAGACGCGACACGCACGGCATGGACAAGCTCGCGTGGGTGAAAGCGGTGAAACTTCTTGGCATTCCGTCCGTGCTCATTCTGTTCATCGTGACGCTCATCGATTCCACGATTCACAACGGCTACTTCGTTCTGATCGGCGGCTTTCTCCAGAACGCGATCAAGATGCCGAATAACTGGATCATGGCCGTGACCACGATCGGCCAGGTCGCCGAAATCGTCACGATGGTCATTCTTGGCACCGTGCTGAAGAAGATCGGTTGGAAATGGACGATGATCCTCGGCATCATTGGTCACGGGGCGCGGTTCCTCGTCTTCGCATTCTTCGGCACACCCGAACACCAAGCGCTCATCATCGCCGTTCAAGTGCTCCACGGCATCTGCTACGCGTTCTTCTTCGCGACACTTTACATCTACGTCGATGCGGTGTTTCCGAAGGACATCCGCACCAGCGCGCAAGGCTTGTTCAACCTGCTCGTGCTTGGCGTCGGTCTGATCATTGCGAATTTCTGGTTTGGTCCGCTGCAACAGAAGTGGCTCACCGCCACGGGTGCCGTTGACTATCACAAGTTGTTTCTCGTGCCGACCGGCCTCGCCGCGCTCGCGATGGCGATGCTGTTCTTCTTCTTCCATCCGCCGACGGCGCGCCCGCAGGAGCAGCCCACGGGCGGCGCTGCACCTCATTGAGTTGGATCAACTCTTTCCGACGACAAAACTTGATCGTGGGCGAATGCCCTCGGTAGGTTTGAGTCCATTATTGCGATGCATTTACGTCGATTCGTTTCTTATCTCGGCGCCGCGTTGATCAGCGCGACTGCCGCCCGCGCCGCCGAGCCGGTGGATTTCACACGCGAGGTCAAGCCGCTCCTCGAAAACCATTGCGTGAAGTGTCATAGCGGCGAGAAACCCAAGGGCCGGCTCAACCTTCAGACCAAAGCCAGCGCGTTCAAAGGGGGCGACGGCGGGCCCGGCATCGTGGCAGGCAATCCCGACAAGAGCCCCGTTTACAAACTCACCACGTTGCCGCCCGACAACGACAACGTGATGCCGCCATCGAAGGAACAGCCGCTATTGAAGGAGCAGATCGAGTTGCTCAAGGACTGGATCTCTCAGGGCGCCAATTGGCCCGACAACGTGAAGCTGGAAGGCGTTCGCCGCATCGACTTCGTCAAAGACATTCAGCCCATCCTCGAATTCGAATGCATGCGCTGCCATCACCCCGGTGAACCGAAGGGCGGCGTGCGACTCGACACGAAGGAGTTCGCGTTCAAGGGCGGTCACGGCGGCCCCGGCATCATCCCCAAGAAGCCGTATCAAAGCATGGTTTACGTCACCACCGCGCTGGCGCTGAACAACGAATTGCTCATGCCACCCGCCGAAAAAGGCGGCCCGCTCACCAACGAAGCCATCAAGATGATTGCCACATGGATCGAACAAGGCGCCGTGTGGCCCGACGGCATCACGCTCGTGGCGCGCAAGAACGAAGCCGCGCTCGCCGGCGCAACCGCGGACGACATGCCCAACGTGATCGAAGTTCACAAGCTCATCACCTCCAAGCTCGACGTCACCGACGCGGCAGCGATGAAGCCTTACACGAATACGATTCCCGGCACGCAAGTGAGCTTCGCCCTGGTGCCGATTCCCGGCGGCGAATTCACCATGGGCAGCCCCGCAGGCGAAGCCGGTCGTGCCGCCGACGAAGGCCCGCAGCACAAGGTCACCATCTCGCCGTTCTGGATCGGCATCACCGAAGTCACTTGGAACGAATACGAGCTCTTCATGTATGCCGATGAAGAAAGGAAGTTCCGCACCGAAATCAAAACCGATCCGGCCATGGACAAACTTTCCGATGCGCTCTCGCGTCCGACCAAGCCTTACGTCGAGATGAGCTTCGGCATGGGCAAGGATGGCTACCCCGCCATCAGCATGACGCAGCACGCGGCGAACAAATATTGCGAATGGCTCAGCGCCAAGACCGGCCAATACTTCCGCCTGCCGACTGAAGCCGAATGGGAATACGCCTGCCGCGCGGGCACGACGACGAAATATTCCTGGGGCGACGACGAAGCGCAGGCCGGCGACTTCGCCTGGTTCGAGAAGAACAGCGATTTCAAGTATCAGAAAGTCGCGCACAAAAAGCCGAATCCCTGGGGCCTCTTCGACATGCACGGCAACGTCTCCGAGTGGTGCATCGACGGTTACGTGCCGAACTACGATCAATTCGCGGGTGGTGCCACGGACCCTCGGGTGGTCGGCGCCAAGCCGTATCCACATGCCGTGCGCGGCGGCTCATGGAACGACACGCCCGACAAACTGCGCAGCGCCACGCGCATCGCCTCCGACAAAACGTGGAAGCAACAGGACCCGCAATTGCCCAAGAGCATCTGGTATCTCACCGACGCGCAATTTCTCGGCATTCGCGTCGTGCGCCCCCTGAAAGTGCCCGAACCGGAGACGTTGCATAAGGTCTGGAATAACGGGGTGGCGGTGGAGTGAAAGTGTTTCGTGAGCACAATAAGTTCTTCCTCTCAGATTGTGCCTCCGAAGCCGCCCCAGCGGCGCGTAATGTATCGCAGGAAAGCTTGGATATGCGGCGGCGCTGCATTGGCATTGGCCTTGGTGACCGTGCTCCTTCCGTCGGATAGTGATTCAGCGGTGAGTGTCGGGCTGATTATTTGCGCTGTCATGAGCGCACTCACAGGTTTTCTGTCGCTCACCTTCCGTTGCACCGAGAAACCGCGCGCGGTAACGATCCGCGGTGACTTTGATTGGCCCGTTGGCCCCCCGGTGATCCACTAGCGCTGATCACAGTTGCTCCTGCCGTCGCTGACATCACCTTGCATACTGACCGGGCAAAGTCCCGGTGGCACCAAGGAAACTTCACCCATCGGTTGCACGGTGACTCTTCTGCGTTACCCTCTGCCTTAATCCCGAAAGGTATTGGCGTTGAAGAAAAAAGTAATCCTATCCCGCAGACGATTTGTCGGTCTCACCACCGCGGCCACGGTCGGCACTTGGTTCACATTCACGAATTTCGCCGGGGCGCGATTCGTTCGACAGGCCATCCAGGAAACCGCACGTCACGTCACTCCGTCCAAATTAACGCCCACGCCCGCGACCTGGAGCGATAACGAAATCCATGCTGCGTGGATCGGTCATGCGACGGTGCTGCTGAATTTTTACGGCCTCACCATCCTCACTGACCCCGTGATGATGCCGCGTGTCGGCCTCAATATCGGTGTCGCGACGGTCGGTCCGAAGCGGCTCATCGCACCGCCGCTTTCGGTGAAGGAACTGCCGCCAATCGATCTCATTCTCCTTTCACACGCGCACATGGACCATTTCGACATGCCGACGCTGGGCAGCTTCGGCTCGAAACCGAAGGCGGTCACTGCGAAGGCCACGCGCGATTTGTTTAACAGCATGAGGTTCCAGAAGAACGTGACCGAACTTGCGTGGGGTGAATCGACGATGGTGAACACCGATCACGGCGATGTGCATGTCAAAGCGTTCGAAGTGAATCATTGGGGCGCACGCTGGCGCACCGACAAGCAACGCGGCTACAACGGCTACGTGATTGAGCGTGAAGGCAGGAAGCTCATGTTCGGAGGCGACACGGCGAGCACGGACAAATTCAAGAGCATCCGCACCAAGCGCGGTTACGATCTCGCGATCATGCCGATCGGTTCATACATGCCATACAAGAAATGCCACTGCACGCCCGAGGAATCCGTGTCGATGTTGAACGACGCCGGTGCGGAAAAGATATTGCCGATCCATTTCAAAACGTTCCGCCTCGGAGAAGAAGGCACGACCGAACCGATGGAGCGTCTCGAAGGCGCAATCGCGCACGACCGCATCGGCTGGCGCGACGTCGGCGAGACTTTCAAGCTCGCCTGAGAATTTCCCTTACCGTTTCGCTTTCGGAAAATTCGCGAACTCGATTTTCGTGAAATCAAGCCAGCGTTCCTGCAATGCCTCAGCCGATGGCAGTCCCCGATGCATGTAGAAACCGTACCGCACCACCAAAGGCTTGTTCGTCTCCACCGTCATCGCGTTGCTGTAAGTCAGTGACGCGCCCATCCACCCATCGTTCCGCACATGAAACACCGTCGGATGATTCGGGTTCATCGGGTGATCGAGAAACGTGACGCCTTCAACAACGTTGCTCGCCACGGCACCGGAGTAATCCACCCATCGGGCCGCCTTCCAATGCACGCCCGGCTCGTTCACGCCGCTTTCCGAGTTGCGGATCATTCCACCTCCGTCGTTCACGCCGATTGACTTCGCGACGCGAACAGCGGCGAGGCCGAAGGCGGTTTTGTCGAAAGTCATCGGCGCGGCATTCGCCTCAAACTTCATGTCGAGCAACAGCAGCCACTCGTTGCTTGCCAGCGGTATCGCGGTCATGCGCCGGTGCTCGAAGAGAAAGAGGGTGTTCGTCTCACCCCATGTGTTCAACACCGTCGCAGAGCAAGCGGCGTCCCCGTCCGTGAATTCCTCGACCTTCACGAACCGAATCTGCCCGCCTCCGTTGTCCTCCCAGAAATTCACGCCATTCAGATTCTGATGCGAGACCCACATTGAATTGTGATGACTATGCGTGACGGGATCATGCGGATGTCCCACCCGTGTGAGCGAACGACCGCCCGGCCCGATAACGGGAAATAAGAACGGACGCTTGTCTTCAGGGCTGAAATGGTAACGCGCGAGTTCCTGCCCATCGCGTTGGAAGGCGAACTCGTGGTGCGGCAGCGGCACGACCTGCATTCGCGGAACGGGCTTCGGAGCGAAATCAGCGGCCAACAACGGAACTGCGATGGCGACTCCGAACGCGATCAAGGCTGCTTTACTTTTCATTGATCTCTTTGCGTCCTTTCAAAGTATCGGCCTTGTGCAATTGGAAATACCTCACAAACAAAAACAGCAGCGCGATCACACAAGCGCCCTTCCACACAAACAACCACCAAGGGCGCCACCACGCGCCGGTGTGAGCTTCCACGATGTCCGAGCCGCCAAACACGGCCACCGTGATGCCGAGCGCAACGAGCGTTCGCCTGAAGATCACGGGTGATCGAAACGCTTTCCAGAACACCAGCGCCGCCGCGACACACCACACGCCTGCTTCGATGAAATTGCCGTCGCGCTCGATGTCCATTTGTCTGACTCAATTCATCAGATCCGCATCCAGTTCAGTGCGCCGAACTTACGCTCGGTTGCGCAGCTTCGCTGTCGCCGCGGCGCATCTGGAATGGCGCGCTCTTCACGATCTCAGTGATGAGGACGGACATTTTGTAATCCTCCTTCGCAAGCGCTGTCGTGATTTTGTCGACGGCGCACTTGTCGTGATACTCAAGTCCGCGACCGAGCGCGTAGGTCAGCAATTTCTCGGCAAGGCAGTGCGCGAAGAGTTCCTTTTGCTCGCGCAAAATTTTCCGGAGATCGGCCGGGCCGTTGAAATTCCGACCGCCCGGCAGCTTGCCCGTCGGGTCGATCGGCAGGTCTCCCTCCATGTCTCGCCACACACCAACGGCGTTGAAATTCTCGAGGCCGAATCCGATCGGGTCCATGCGCTCATGGCATGACGCGCAGTTTGGATTGGCGCGATGCTGCTCCATCTTCTGGCGCAGCGTGCCGGTAAGATTTTTTTGATCCTTGAGGTCCGGCACGTCGGGCGGCGGTGGCGGCGGCGGCGTGCCGAGGAGATTGTCGAGCACCCACTTGCCGCGCTTGACCGGCGAAGTGCGCGTGGGATTCGACGTGATGGTCAGCACGCTTCCATGCGTGAGGACGCCACCGCGCGATTTGTCCTTGAAGGCGACGCGCTGAAACTGTTCGCCCTGCACGCCTTTGATTCCGTAGTGCTGGGCGAGCCGTGAGTTCACAAACGTGTAGTTGCCATCGATGAAATCGAGCACGCTGCGGTCGTCGCGTATCACCGTTTCAAAGAACAATTCCGTCTCGCGCTCCATGTCGCCACGCAGCGCATCGGTGAACCCGGCAAAGACGTTCGTGTCCGGTGTGACTTTCCAGAGGTTTCGAATTTGCAGCCACTGGCCGGTGAAGTTCTCGACCAGCGCAGCAGATTTCGGATCCTTCAGCATGCGCTTCACCTGCATTTCCATCGCCCCCCGCTTGCGCAGCGCGCCTCGGCCGGCGAGGGAAAGCAGTTCCTCGTCTGGCATCGAACTCCAGAGGAAATAAGAAAGCCGGGATGCGAGGGCGAAGTCGTTCACGGCGTGGATGGTTTTGGGATTGTTCGGATCAGGCGCGATCTCGCCGCGGAAAAGGAAGTGCGGCGATACAAGCACCGCCTGGAGAGCAACGTGAACGCCCCGCTCGAACGATTCGCCTTCCTTCTGCACCACGGAATAAATCCTGAGCAGGCGATCCAATTCTTCGTTCGTGACCAGACGACGGAACGCCCGGCGCGCGAAGACCCCAATGATCTGTCGAGCGTAATCGTATTTGTTCCCCTCGCTCGACTGGCGGAAGAAGATTCGCCGGTGCGAATCGGAGATCTGCTGCGGCGCATTCTCCGGGGGCACGATCTCCACAAATTCAACCATCAACCGGCGCGTGCGCACGCGCTCACGCTGGCGGGCGTTCGGATCGGGTTGGTTGGTAGTCGTGATGGGGTTGACGAACGCGACGGCCACGCGATTCGTCCCGGCGCGGAGCTTGACCGTGGTTTCGTAAACTTCCGGCCGCTGTTCGCTCACGCGCACATCAAAGAGGCGCGCTTCCTTGCCACCGACGCGGAATGACATCTTCGCAGCTTCATCTCCGCCTTGCTGCTGGAAGGCGCGCGCCTTCATCACGTACTCGCCATCTACAGGCGTGACGTAGTCGAAGAATATTTCACCCTCGGTGGACATTGCCCGGATATTGCTCGTGTAAGCGCCGCCTTTCGCTGTTCCATCGAGCGAAACGGCGGCGTAGTGAGCCACGCGTGGCTTCGCGCCAGGAACCACAATCGCGGCATCGAGAATTTTTTCCGCAGCGGCGAGATACTTCTCCAGCAGGATCGGCGGCATCGAGAGCACGTCACCAATGTTGTCGAAGCCGTAGCCCACGTCGTCGGCTGGGAAATCATCAGCGGGATGAAAATCAACGCCCACAAGATCGCGAATGGTGTTGTTGTACTCCGTGCGATTGAGCCGCCGAATCGTGACGCGGCCCGGATCAGGATGCTCGCAATCGACGAAGAACAATTTCGCATCGAGCCAGTTCGCGACGAGTTGGCGCTGGTCTTCAGTGGGTTGCGGTTTCTCTTCGGGTGGCATCGCGCGGGAGCGCAGATTCTTCAACACCTTCTCCCACGTGGCGTGATCCGCCAGGACGCTGGCCTCGTCGGTGAACTTGTCGAGCACCACGTCGCCTTTGTGTTTCTCGGCGCTGTGACAGTTGTTGCAGTACTGGGAAAGGATCGGACGCACGTCGCGCTCGAAGTCTTTTGTGACGACGTCCTTTCCGGCGCCAGCAGCCTGCGCCGACGGCGATGCCTGACGGCAACCCGCCATCGCGAGCAAGACGCAAATCAAAATGCCAGGACGGCCAATCATGTCAGCAAAGGTATCGCCTCGCGGAGTGCGTGGCGAAGTCCTTTTGCGGACGAACCGAGGCGCGGGCTATTCAAAGCGATTTGCCGACCCGACGGCTTGAGATAAGGCTGCGAAATTATTTTGCGCCAGCTTCGCGCGAATGCCGCGCACGATTTCGCGATTGATTGCCGGGCCTTCAAACACAAGTCCGGTATAAACCTGCACCAGCGACGCTCCGGCGGTGATTTTCTCCCACGCATCTTCCGCGTTGAAAATGCCGCCGACGCCGATGATCGGGAGCTTGCCGCGCGTTTGTTTGTAAATGTGCCGAACAACCTCCGTGCTGCGCGCGCGCAAGGGACGTCCGCTCAATCCGCCAGTCTCGGCGTAAGTGCGGCGCAGCCATTCAGTGGAGCCTTCAGGCCGCGTGATCGTGGTGTTGGTGGCAACGATGCCGGAAAGATTGCGCTCCGTGGCAAGTTCAAGAATTTCATCGAGCGCTTCGAACGAAAGATCGGGCGCGACTTTGACGAGCAACGGCTTCGGCGACGACGCGTTGATCTCTTGAAGGGCGGCAAGGATTTCATCGAGGGCTGCTTTGTCCTGAAGCTGACGCAGGTTCGGAGTGTTTGGCGAACTGACGTTGACGACAAAAAAATCTGCGAGCGAATTCAGCAACCGAAAGGAGTTTGCGTAGTCCCCTGCCGCATTCTCGTTCGGCGTGATCTTGGATTTTCCGAGATTGACGCCGACAGGATGCTGCGGCCACCTGCCGCTGTCGCGCCAGAACTGGAGCTTGCGCGCGAGCGCTTCGGCGCCGTCGTTGTTGAAACCCATTCGATTCACGAGTGCCTCGTCCGCAATCGCGCGAAACATGCGCGGCGCGGGATTGCCGGGCTGCGCGTGCCAGGTGACGCCGCCGAGTTCCGAGAAACCAAAGCCGAGCGCAGCCCACGCCGGCACTGCTTCCGCCTGCTTGTCCATACCCGCGGCCAGGCCGACCGGGTTGGGAAAGCGCAGTCCAAACACTTCGTTCGGCAATTCCGGCGCGCCGTAGAAAAGCTTCGACACGCCACATCCGAGGCCGCTCCCGCTCAGGACGCGCAATGCGCGCAGTGTGCGGTTGTGAATGGCTTCGGACTCCTGCCGGAACAGAATGGGGCGGATCAAAGCGCGGTAAACGAAACTCATCGCCAGCGCATCGTCAGGAACGCGGAGCCATTTCGCAAAACAAAAACCCCGGCAACTCGCGTTGCCGGGGTCGTGAATCTGTTAACTGCGAATCAAGGATTGCGCAGAATGAAGAACTTATCGCCCGTAGTGTTCACCGTGGTCGAATCTGCGCCCGCGATCACTCCGCCAATCGTGGTCCACGCTGGCAGCGCGAAGGGCACGCTGGGGCCGCCGTAAAGCGTGTAGCCCGCGGCGTCAGCACCCCAACTGATGGTCGCCTGGGTCGCATTGATCTGTGTGATCGTCAGGCGCGGGCCAGTCGGACCGCCGCTCTCGCCCCACAGCATCAGGTCGAAGCTCACATCGCTCGACCCGCCGCTTTCCTGGTGGACTTCCACAGCGATGACATTCGTTGTGCGCAGAACAGTGGATGGAATGTTGTTGCTGATCTCGTAGACTGCGCCGTCACCCGTCACAGCCGGCCCTTCGTAAGTTTGGAACGTGATCACCGCGTTCGTCATGTCGCTGAATATCTTCGTGCCATTCAGGTACACCACGGCATGGTCGTCTTTCATGATACGCAGCGTCAGCGAGCTGATCGCGGCGGGATTGGCCACATTAAACTTCTTGCGGAAGTAAGTCGCAGCAAAGCGAGTCGGGTCCACGCCGCCGTTGATGACCGTCACTTCGGGGCGGCCGTTGGCATCGCCATAGCCGAGCTCCGCAATGCCTGTGAGCCATCCAGCGTCGTTGTAATCATACTCAGTCCAGGTCGCTCCGGGGTCCGTGCCGAGGTCGTAATACTTCCAGTCGGAGCCGTTCGTTACGAGACTCGTAACGCCGGGCGCGTTGGTTGTCGTGATGGTGATGGAGTTCGTTCCGCGGCCGCCGGCGTTGTCGATCGCCACGGCGCTGATCAGATTTGCGCCTAACGTCAGATTTCCGATTTCCATGGAGTAAGCCGAAGTGATGTCATTGGTGCCGCGCCGCACACCGTTTACATAAAACTCCACTCCCGCAATCGCGCCATCGGGGTCCGTCGGGGCGGCACCTACGTTCACGGTGGCGCCAACGAGCATATCTGTAATCGGCGCCACGGGATTGGTGATGGTCACACTCGGTGGGACGTTCGGGTTGATCGTGATGGTAACCGTCGCAGTGTTCGTCGCTCGCGCGCCCGAGTTGTCTTGCGCGATCGCAAAGAGCGTGTGACTGCCCACGCTGAGATTGTTGACTGAGATGCTGAACGGACTCGTCGTGTCACTGCCAATCATTGTCGACAAGTTGTTGTCGTAGAAGGTCACGTTCGTCACCGGGTTTGCCATCGACGGCGAAGCTGTAATCGTGATCGGGGCGGCGAAGCCAAAGGAACTGCCGTTGGCAGGACCGGTGATCAGGAGCGTGGGAGTGAAGACGCCCAATGTCGCAGTGAAGCTGAAGTCGTCGACAGCCAGGCCGCCATCGGTACCGCCTTCGTTATTATCGTACCAGCGAATGTAAATCACGCCGTTCGGCGGAACAGGACTTGGCGGCGTTACAACGCCACCCACATTCACAACGCGATTCGCCGAATCGTCGCCGTTGATCGGACCCACGGTTCCCGGAACAGCCGCGAACGGTTGCAACCAAAAATAACCGGTATCAATCCAGCTACCGCCTTGATCGAAGCTGACGAAGTTGGTGATACCAAACTGGAAGTTCGTGTAGTTGCGCCACACTTCTCCAGTGTAGCGAAATTCAAACGAGGAAATGCTGTTCGCCGTGTTGTTCTGAATGCGCGCGACGATATTGCGATCGCCCCCCGTAGCGGCCGTGCCCAGCGAGCGGTCAGAATTACCAGTCGTGCCGTAGTTCCACCCGAAGGTGTTCGCATTCGCTGCGGCGCTGCCATCTCCGACCGTGAGGTCCAACCCGTTCACCGGCGGCGCTCCGCCTACATACCAGCCCAAATCCGTGATGACGCCGTTGGCTCCGAGGTTGTCAAAATTCTCTGTCAGTGTGGAACCGGTGAAGTGAATGAATTCGTCGCGAACCGTGATGGTATTGGTAGCCGAGAAAGCGGTTTCCGTGGCGTTGACGGCCACTGCATAGACACTCACGACCGCGCCGGGAAACAGGTTAGCCAATCTATTTGAATAAGGACTGGTGGTGTCCGTGAAGAAAAGAACCCCATTGGTGTAAAAGCTCACGCTTGTGGCGGGATTTGCGCCGGAGGGGGACGCGAGCACCTGCACGCTTGCCGGATTTAATGCGGAGGCCACGATCGTTTGGCTTGAGCCAGGGGAACTTAATGAAACCGAAAGCCCCGCGTTCAGAGGAGTGAATGAAATATCATCAATTGAATATCCGTCATCGCCGCCACCTGTGGAGTTGTCGTCAGCCCAAAGGAAATACATCGTCTGTCCGGCCACCCATGGGCTGGCAAACGTAATCGTATTGCTGCGTTGAAGCGTGGTGACAGTCAAGGGGCCCCCAGAGAGCTCAGGAATGTGAATCCACGTGCTCGGTGCGCCGGTGAAACTGTAAAACACCTCCTGACCAGCCGTCTGCTCCGTCCGTGCTGCGCCGAGCCGGCCAAAAGTGTACATGACGCGCAACTCATTCAGATCAGCGCCCGAATTGTTCTGCACCGTGGCTTTTACCACGGAGCCGGCGTTACCAGTGGGTTTGGTGATGATGTAAGATGATCCACCAGACGTCCACAGGCCATTGTTGTTCGCGCCCGGGTTGGCATTACCCGCAGCATCCACCAACTGGACTGTGATGCTTGTTGCGTCCAGCGCTCCCACGCCGGCGATCACATCGGCGGCACTGCCCCAAATAGCATCACCACCCGTGACTTGCTGAACTGACATACTGGCCCAGTCCGTCGCCGGCGGTCTGCTCGGAAACGTGATAACGCCGCTGCCCGATGGTTGCACAAGGATCGCTGCTTGCGCGGCCAAGGCAGACGCTCCAATCGCGAAAAGAGAAAGGATAAGTTTTTTCATGTGGTTCAGTTAGCTTGGCGAAGAATGACTCCAGAAGCAAGTCAGGATTTACATTTACGGATGCGTTTTGCAGTAGAACTACGATGAATTCCCCTCATCCGTAATCCCACCAGCAAGGCGGAGTTGAACGACGGCGGCATTTACCATGTCCAGACCTGCGGTTCATGTCGCGTCAGAATTTTGGCGTGTGATCCATTCGCCTCGTTGATGTTCTGCCTTCAAAATCCGCGGCAAGATTTGACTTCGCGTCGCAATGACATTTCTGTTGGCTTGCTCAAGAGGAGGAAAAACTTATGGAAACAACGACAAAACTGTCCCGTGAACAATTGGTGGAACTGCTCAATGAAGATCTGGCGCGCGAGTACCAGGCGATCATCGCTTACGTGGTTTACAGCCAGGTGATCAAAGGCGCGGCTTACACCGACATCGCCCGTGAACTGGAGAAGCACGCCGGCGAGGAACTGAGCCACGCGCTGCTCATTGCCAAGCAAATCGATTATCTCGGGGGAACACCCATCGTCACGCCCAAGCCGGTGAAGCTTTCCGAGAAGCCGGAAGAACTTTTGAAGTTCGATCTCGCCAACGAACGGGAGACGATCGCGCATTATCGCAATCGCATTCGCCAGGCCGAGGCGTTGGGCGAGTTTGCGCTGAGCGAGACGTTGCGCAAGATCATCACTCAGGAACAGGAGCATGCGATCGACCTCGCTTCCGCTTTGGGAATCGACGTGCCGCTGCCGCAAAAGGTGTGAAGTGAAGAGATTGCCTACCGTGGCAATCACTCTAAACGGAACGATGCAATGGGATGGGGATCGCACGCGCCCTCGCGTGTAGTGTTCCGCGCCCTCGCGGGACACGAGAGCGGCTCCATCAGGTCACGGCGGTTGGATCTTTCACGCCGCACCCGACCGGCGAGGGCGCCGATCGGAACACGCGAGGGCGCGTGTGCTCCCCGAAACGAACTGCATCGTTCCGATTAAAGGCCCGCGAATTCCTTCAAATACTTCACGGCCACCCGCAGGTCTTTCGGCCATTCGGCCTTGATGGTGACCATTTCGCGAGTAACAGGATGCGGCAGCGTGAGCTCTTCGGCGTGCAGCGCGACGGTGGAGATGAGCGGACGCTCGATCTTTCCGGGGCCGAGCCGGAACTTGCGTTTGATCTGCGAAAGGAGCAGCGGAGCGCCGCGATATTGTTCATCGCCCACGATCGGCAACTGCACCCAGCGCAAGTGAACGCGGATCTGGTGCGTGCGCCCGGTGAGCGGCTGGCATTTGACGAGCGTGTAGCCGCGCCACTTCGTGATCACTTCGAAGTGGGTCTTGGATTTCTTTCCGCTTTTCGGATTCGCCGCCATCAACCCCAGCACGCGCGGGTGGGGTCCGATGGGAACATCCACATCGAAGGCGTCCTCCTCGGGCGTGCCATTCACTAGGGCGATGTAGCTCTTCTGCGGTTTCTCCGCGCCGAAAAGGTTGGCGAGCTGCACCAGCGTCGGTTTGTCTTTCGCGAGGAGCAACACGCCAGTCGTGCCGAAGTCGAGCCGGTGGGCATTTGCCAGGTAAGTGAGCCCGCGTTCCCTGGCCCACGGTTTCTGCTCCGCGAGTCCCGCGTGCAGCAACTTCATGAGGTTCGGCCGATTCGGATCGTAACGATCGGGCGAGCTCAGCAGGCGCGCCGGTTTGTTGATCGCAAGCAGGTGTTCGTCTTCGAACACAATCGGGACTTCCCAGAACTCGTGCGTCTCCGGCGAGGACAGTTTGATGACCGGAGTTGACACGTGATGCTGCAAGCGCGGCGCGTGGCGAGGCGAGGCGCGTTAACCGCGGTCGGTGCGCGGTTGTTGTTGCGGCTTGTTCAGCAGCGGCAGGTTGGGCGCGGCCTTCTCGACCACTTTCCGGAACCACTGGTTGAACAAATCATTCTGACGCATGTAACGCATCTCCGCGGTGAACTTCGGGAGTTCCTCCTTCAGTTTCGCTTCGTCCACCGGCACGCGGTGCTTCACGTAAATGATGAATGCCCCCTCGGGTGGATTGGGAACCAAGGGGCTCACCTTTCCTGGCTCCATCGACAGCACGAAGTTTTTCAATTGCCTCACGTTCACGACGTCGTCGAGGTTGGTCAGCGATTCGGTCGCGCGCGAAATGGGTGGCAAGTTGAGCACGTGAACCTTTGACGCCGTTGCGATATCGTCGAACGTTTTGCCGGCGATGAGCCCGTTGGTGAGGCGCGCCTGAAAATCCATCGCTTCGCTGCGCATGATTCCGAAGGCCAGCGCGTGGCGATAATCGTCTTCCACTTTGCCCTTCACCTCGGCAAACGATTGCGGGCGGCTCGGCATCGCATCCTTCAGCGCGAGCACGTAGTAAGCGTCCTCTCCTTCGATCGCCTGCGGCAGGATGGGATTATTCGTCGCGTTCAACGAGAAGGCGGCCTGTGCGAAGTTGCGGCCCACATTCATGTTCGTCGGCCCGTTCTCGCCGTCAAAAGGCGTGCTGACGTGGACGGTGAGGTTGTTCGTCTTCGCAACCTGGTCGAGCAAGGCGGCGTTGGGCTGCTTGGCGCTGTTCACCACGTCATACAACAATCCAGCGAAGTCGTTGGCCTTCTTGCGCGCGAACAGCATCGCACGACGATCGCGCTCTTCGTCCTTGATCTTCGCCATCGCCTTTTCGGCCGGGAGCACATTTCCGTTCGTGTCCTTGAACGCATTGGTGCCGGCCTTGTAGTACGATTCCTGCACCAGCGCCGTCAGGTTCGTAATGCTTTCCAACTGCTTGTCGGCTTCGGTCATGAAATTTGTGCGCGGGAACGACACGTAGCTCACGTTGACTTGTTCCGGTGTGAAGTAGCGCGACATCTGGTTGGAGTACCACTGCGTGAGCGCCTCATTCGTCAATGCAACGCGGCTCAAATAATTCGACACGTTGAACATCGTGAGCTGTGTGGCGACGGCCTGATGCTCGCGACGATAAACCTCCTCGGCCTCGGCCGGCGTGACCATGCGGCCTGCCGCGCCATAAACCGCACTGAGTTGCTGAATCGCCGCGTCGTTGCGCACGAAACGCTCGAAGTCTGCCGCCGTGAGATTGGCGGGTTTGAGCACCTGGTTCTCGAATTCCGTGATGCGGGCGGGATCGCCACCGAGCAGGCGCTTCGCCATTTCACCGACGGTCACGTCGGCCACCTGGATGCGCGCTTCCTTCACTTTTGCCAGACGCACGAGACGCAACGTCGCCTCGCGCTCGATGTCGAACCCGCGCTGATGTGCCTGATCGTCTTCCTCGGGGAATTTTCGGAAATTCAGGAAATAAAGCAGGCGCGTTTCACGCAACGCATCCTGAAACTCGCGCACCGTGATTTGATGTCCGTCGATCTGACCGAGCTGAGCGCCAACGCCGCGACCGCGGCCACCGCCGGGTTCAGCGGGATTAAAAAATATAACAAAGGTGGAGATCGTAACGACTACGACCACCCACCACAGCCACTTTTGATGACGACGAATTGTACCAAACATAAAGAGAAATTGAGCGCGCACCGTAGCGATCCGTACAACGGCGGGTCAAACGTAAAATCCAAAGTTCAACCACGGAAAACGCCAACGACACAGAATGCCGACTTTCGGCAGGCGTCGCTGTAGCCAAAACCCGTTCACTGTTCAGGATCCTCCGTTTTTACCGTGGTATTTTTAACTACATGGCTACCGTGGGTGTCCGTCGCCGGTCTGATCGGACGCGGCGAACTCCTACACGAAAGAGAGTCTTCTTCTGAGTCCCAAGCCATCAGGGCGCGGTGTACAAAACAACCACTCAATGGCTCGAATTTTTGAAAAACCCAACACGTTCAGAGACAGTTCCTGCTCGAGCCTCGATTGGTCCAATGCCCTCGCCTGCTCCACAGCCCAAATGTCAGCCGACGACCGGCGGCAGATCATCGCGGCGGAAGGGTGGCTCGAACTGGGCAACGTCATTGAGTGCCTGGATGAACTGAGCAGCCTTGCGACCTGCCAACGCACCCATCCCGCAGTTCTGGCACTGCAATGGCGCGTCCACGCCCAAACCAATAATTGGGAAGCCGCTTACAACGTGACGGAGATTCTCGCGGTGGTCATGCCCAACGAACCACAGCCGTGGCTCTGGCGGGCGAAATCCATCAAGCACATGACGGCCGACGGCACGGCGGTAGCCATCGAACTCCTCGAAGTGGCCGCAACGTGCTTTCCAGACGAACCTTTGATCGCCTTCACGATTGCGCTCTACACGTGCGAACTCATGCGGTTTGGAGAATCGCACCGTTGGTGGAAGGCCACACTCGCCATCGCCAAAAGGCAGGGCACAGAGAAGCAGTGGAAGATCAAGGCATTGACCGATCCGGATTTGCAGCCTCTCTGGCATTGCGACCTCTCGGCCTGACCTCGCGCAGGCCTTTACCGGCTGGACTGGCAGCTCCGATTTTCCTCCGCTGAATTGCAAATGCGACTGGCATGAGTTACCGAATCGCCTTTCGCATGGCCGGGAATTCCAACACATCATCTCGTCCGCTTCGCCGCCTCTGCTGGCGTTGGGGCATCGCGCTCTCGGCATTGGCACTCGTCGTGACGGGTTGCCGCAGCGTGGGCTATTATCGCCAGGCGGCGTCGGGCCAGTGGGAAATTGTCTCGAAACGCCAGGACATCGAGAAAGTTCTGCAACAGCCGGACACGCGACCGGCCTTGCGGGAGAAACTCGAACTGGTGCTCGCCTTGCGCCAATACGCCGAGCGCGAGCTGAAGCTCAAGCCCGACGGCCATTACACCACCTACGCCGATCTCGGCCGCCGCTTCGTCGTCTGGAATGTTTACGCCGCGCCGGAGTTTTCGCTCGAGCCGAAGAAGTGGTGGTATCCCGTCGTCGGCAGCCTGAAATACCGGGGCTTCTTCCACGAGACGGAAGCGCGCCGCTACGGCGACGAACTCGCGCGGGAAGGTTTCGATGTTTACGTCGGCGGTGTGGACGCCTATTCGACCCTCGGCTTTTTCAAAGATCCGGTGCTCAACACATTCATTCACCACGACCATTCTGATCTGGCGGAACTGCTCTTCCACGAACTCGCCCACCAGCGCGTCTTCGCCAAAGGCGACACCGACTTCAACGAAGCCTTCGCCACGACTGTCGGTGAAGCAGGTGCGCGTCGCTGGATGAATTCCCGCGGCGACGCCGCCGCTCGTGCCAAGTATGAACTCGACCTTCGCCGCAAAGATCAATTCGTCGCGCTCGTCATGCGCGCGCGTGAACAGTTGAAGCAGGTTTACGGCGGAGAATCCGCACACGGCCCACGCACCAGAGAGAAACCGGGCAGCCAGCAACTCGTGGCGTCCAAGCGCGCGCACAAACAAGCCGTGATCGATCAACTCCGCCGCGACTACGCGCAGCTCAAAGCAACCTGGGGCGGCAACGAAAACTACGACCGCTGGTTCAGCCGCTCGTTGAACAACGCGCAGCTCAACACAGTTTCCACTTACTACAACATGGTGCCCGCACTGACTCGTCTGCTGCAACGCAACGACGGTGATCTGGAAAAATTTTACGCCGACTGCACGGCGCTCGCGCGTCTGACGAAAGAACGGCGGCGCGCGGAGTTGGAGAAGATTGCTCTGAACCGGCCTGTGCAGTGAGAATTTGCGATGCTCTTGTTATCCGGCAGTCCTGATCGCACCGGCCACATCGTTGAGCGCTTGTCGATTCCCCCGTGAATCTTCTACGCTCTGCGCCATGACTCTCCGACTGGTCATCTGCGCTATCGCATTACTGGGCTGCCAATTGGCCGCTGGCATTTCGCCGAGCGCCGCAAATCCACCCATCATCGATGAACAACCCATCGGGCGTGTTGCTACGGAAGGATCGCCAGTCGCCCTGTCGTTTCTCGCGCACGGCACCGGCACGCTGACGTATCAATGGTGGAAAGGCACCACCGCTCTGACCAACAACACACGCATCACCGGCGCGACGAACGCGGTATTGAGCATTGATCCCTGCCTGACGAATGACATCGGAGACTTCTCCGCGGTCGTCACATTGAACGGCACGTCCGTCACCAGCAGCGTCGTCGCGCTCGCCATCAGCCAAATGGTTGTTGGTCTCACTTCGACGGGGACCGGGGCAATCGTTTCCGTCATTGGTCAACCCGGCGACGTTTATCGCTTTGAGGTGAGCACCAATTTTTTTCCCTACACCACCAACGGGTTTGCCACGAATCGGATGGGGCGCACGGAATTCATCGATGTGGACACAGGCGGCGGCTTTCGTCGTTTACGCGTCGGGTACGAACGACTGTTGCCGGTGATTTATCCGCCTGTGCCGAGTGACACGCAGTCCGTGTTGCGCGCGTACGGAAAATTGAGCCAAGGATGGCGTTTCGAAGCGACCACAGACTTCGTCACCTGGACCAATCTCGCCACGATCACCAACACGACCGGTTGGGTGAAGTTCACCGACACGAATGCGCCTCGACCCGCAATCCGCTTTTACCGCATCTCACCGCCGTGATGTTCGCTGTCGTGTCCGATCCAGCGCTTGAACGTTTATTCCGACGGCGTGGTAATCACGCGATAGAAACGAGTGATGGCACCAGCCCGTGCGTTGGTGATGCTTACGAAATCCCCGTTGCCGGCAAAATTGATCAGTGATTCCCACGCGGCGGGCGCGAGACTATCTGAGTACTGCAAATCATTGCGAAAACCGGCTGGCGCCGCGAGTTCCAGCACGCACATTTCAGGCGTCACGCTCAAAATCCTCAGCCCCGTAGGTCGTTCCATGGCCGCAACCATTTCCGAAAGCAACGCCTGCTCTTCCGCGCTGCGATATTTCATGCCCGCATCCGGAACGACTCGATCTTTCAACTCGACCGCGCGGTACGTCGTTACCTGGGCATTCGCCGGCACGGGATGAGCTGCCGGAATGGTTGAGTAATGATCCATGTTTCCCACCGGAAGAATATTGCCGGCCACCCATAATTTTCCCATCGCACTGTTCGTGATCACGACGCCTTGGGCGGGTGTGGCGAGGGGTCCGCCATCCGTCTGATCAGCTCCGGGTTGCGCGCCGTAAACCAGCGCCCACGCCGGATACACCGCGCCGGCGAGGAAATAGTTGTTCACGAAATTGCCATCCACCTTCGGCTCCCCGTCGTCGTTTCGGATGCGCACGCCGTAACCGCGGCCTTCCCAGTAACCCCAGTCGTAAATGATGTTGTTGACGTAATCGAAGTCGGCGATATCCGCCCGCAACTGCGGATTGCGTTCGTTGTTCCGCGCCCAAACGTTGTGGTGCATGGAAATCCGCCGCCGCTTTTGAAAAGGCGCGGGATAAAACGACAGCGTGCTGGGATGATAATTATTCGCGACGAGGCACCACGACACCGTCACGTCGCTCACCTCGCCCCAGATATCGAGCGCGCCGTCGGTGGCATTCAGGATCGTCAGATGATCCAGCACAATGTGATGCGCGTAGTAGTCGGGATCCCAATCTCCATCGATGGCCAGGAACGCAGTGTCGTTGTTTCCGTCATCCGCTCCCCGGAGATACAAACCTTGAAACCGCAAATGCCGGAGAATCACGTCGTGCGTGCCCGAGATGACGAACTCCGTCCAGTCAATGTCCTTGGTCAGCGTGATTCCCGGGGCTGGCGCCGTCGCTCCATCAATCGTGAGATACGGTCCGTTCAGTTTGAAAATATTCGTGAGCGTGATTGTTCCCCCCACATCGAAGACGATCGTCCGGGGCCCCGTGCGATTGAAGGCACCATCACGAAGACTCCCCGGCCCGCCATCGGCGAGCGTGGTGACGTGGTAAACATCTCCGCCTTCCCCGCCGAGAGTGGCATATCCGTACCCTTCAAACGCAGTGGGTTGTGCCGCCCTTGCTTGTCCCGAAGTGATCAGCAACCCAACAGCCCAGATGAAACTGATTACGAGAAATAATTTTGCGATCCCGCTGGCACCACAAACAACAAATCGCACCCACACATTTCCCACGAAGAGGCGTCCGCATTGGAATGTGAGGTCTTGTTTCAGGCTTCAACGTTCTCAATCGCACAACGACCGTCAAGCCGCGTCGCGAACGAAATGTTTGTCTCCATCATCATTCTTGAATCTTCAGCACGCGTCCGTTGTAGCTATCGGCAATGTAGATATTCCCCTGCCCGTCCACGCTGATGCCGTGCGGGTGGTTCAATTCGGTTTTGAGTGGATCGGGATTGAACGAGAGTCCCGCTGGATACCGATTGGGTGCAATCCGAATCCCCGCGATGTGAATGATTCGGTTCTCGCGCGGAAAATATTTCCGGATGACGAAATTGTCGCTATCGGCGATGAGCACGTTGCCGTCTTGGTCGGTGCACAAATGCTTCGGGCTTCTAAGCGTCGCCTCGCGCGGATTCTCCGTGGGCATCCATGGGCCAGGCTTGCCGGTGCCGACGACGGTGCGGATTTTCCCGGACGCGTCGACATCGCGCAGGACATGCCCGCCACGTTCTAGAATGTAAACGTCGCCACTCTTTGCCACGGCCACCGCACGTGGATCGAGCAAGGGTGAGATTGCAGCGTCACTGCCTTCGGCGGGGATTCCTTTCTGTCCATTCCCCGCCACGGTGCGAACAATGGACGTGTTCAGATTGATGGCCCGGACGCGCCGGTTCTCCAGATCAGCGAGGAAAAGATTTTCCTGCTTCGCATCGAACGCGAGCGAGTAGATGCCGCTGAATTGCGCCTCCTTCGCCGGGCCGTTGTCGCCGCTGTAACCGCGTGCGCCGGTGCCCGCGAACGTGCTGATGATTCCGGTCTTCGCATCGACTCGCCGTATTTTCCAATTCCATGAATCCGCGATCAGCACGTCGCCGTTCTTCATGACCGCGAGATTGTGTGGCGCGTTCAACTCCGCTTGCGTGGCGGGACCACCGTCGCCGCCGCTTCCCTTCTTCGTCGTGCCGGCGAAGAGCGTCAGGCTGCCGCGCGCATCGACTTTCACCACACGGTTGTTCGTCATTTCGCAGATGAACGCATTCCCCTGCGCATCGAACTCACACGCGAATGGATCAGCCAGGCGGCACTCGATTGCCGGACCGCTCTCCTTTGTCCCGCCACCCGCGAAAATCGAAAGCGTGGCGGCACTCATCTCGAATTGAGCAAACAGGCACGCAATGGCAACCGAGTGGGAAAACTTCATGCGCGAATCCTGCCGCGAGCATTTCGCCGGCGCAACGGACTTCTGATCCGCAAGGTTAGTAATCAGTGAAACAGTAATCAGTATGGCTCGAAGATTCCCACACTGATTACTGACCTACTGATCACTTTCCGTCCTCCAGTCGAGCACCTTCAACTGCACCGAGGTGTTGCCATTGAAACGATTGATCTGCGGCGCGAAGGCGAGATCGAACCTGCCCACGGGAAGCGCTCCATTGCCCACGCCCCACAAGACGGCTTCGCACGTCCGATCGCCGTCAGTCACCCACATTTTCGCGTGTTGTTTGTCGGCACCCATGCGCTGCAGCGCGCGGCCGTGGCCCAGTTTGCACGCGACGAGTTGCACGCCGGGATTGCCCATGCCGGTTTGTTGCAGACGACTTAATTCTTCCAACCGTGGCACCGTCATATCGGCAAGCGAAACTTCACCGTCAATGCGCAGCAACGGTTGCAGTTGCTCGGGCTTCAAGGAGCGACGGGCGATGTCGTTGATGCGCTGGCGAAACGCGTCGAGTTGATCGGAACGAATGCTCAACCCAGCGGCCATGGCATGACCGCCGTGTTTCACCAGAAGATCGCCGCACTCGCGCAACGCCGCGGCCATGTCAAAACCTTCGATGCTCCGCCCCGAACCGCGCCACTCGTCCCCTTCCCCGCCAATGATGATCGTGGGCCGATAAAATTCATGGAGCACGCGCGATGCGACGATGCCCACCACGCCGATGTGCCAGAGCAATTGTCCCTCGACCAAAACGAAATCGCGCGCGGCGTCGAAGCGCGCACGGATCGCACCGATCGCTTGCTCTGAAATGCCGCGCTCGATGTTCTGTCGCTCGCGATTCACCGAATCAAGGCGCTGCGCGAGCGGCATCGCTTCCGACGCGTCACGCGCGAGGAGCAAGCGCAACGCGTCCTCGGCGGTTTCGAGACGACCGGCCGCATTCAGTCGCGGCGCGAGTTGAAAGCCCACTTCGTAGCCGCCGACGTCACCCTTCACGCCGGCGACTTCTTTCAAGACCATCAGTCCTGGCCGCTTCGTGGTGTTCAGCCGTTGAAGCCCGGCGCTGACGAGAATGCGATTCTCGCCGACGAGCGGCACGAGGTCGGCGATCGTTCCCAGCGCGACGAGATCGAGGAACGGACGAAGATCAAACTCCTGCGCGCCGGCCATGTTCATCGCGCGACCATGTTTCAGGAGAGCGTGACAAAGCTTGAAGGCGAGACCAGCGGAGCAGAGTTCGGTGAATTGAGTCGAAGGCCGACTCAACTGCGGATTCACCAACGCCGTTGCGTCAGGCGG